>JBJMJL010000056.1:0-28614 GCA_045806365.1 Gaiellaceae bacterium | reverse complement strand
CCGGTCAGGTGGTTGTAGCCCTCGGCGTTGACGAACCATTTGCTGACACCGATCAGATGCTGGGGGTTCGTCGGGTCGACGTGCAGGTCCGACTCCGAGAAGTCCTTCGCCCGTAGCGGCGGGTTCGCGACGTTCTGGGTCGGGAACGGGCCGAGGAGCTCGCCGGTCGTCGCGCCGCCGGCGCACAGCGTCGACCCTCCGTCGGGATATCCCTGCGACGGCGCAAGGATGCCCTGATAGAGCACCTGCGGCGTGTAGCAGCTCACCTTCTGCGTCGTGGCGGAGACGCTCGTCACGGCACGGGTGCCGTAGCTCGCCGCGAAGGCAGCGTCCGGCTGGAAGCCCTGCGGCGGCGCGGCGGCCGCCGTCGGCGACGCGATCGCCGCGCAGACGGCGATGAGGCAGAGTGACGTGGTGGAAGCGGGCACGTTCGTGGCGAGGCTCGCGTCGGCGCGGATCGGAGAGACGTTCAACTTCTACCGCTACGGGCCCGGAGCGGTTGTGCGAAGGCGCAGATTGCAGCAGTACCTGGAGGATCACGCAGCCGCGCCGCTGCTCCTCGTCGGCGAGGCCGCCGGCTACCGCGGTGCGCGCATCTCCGGCATCCCATTCACGTCCGAGCGGCAGCTGACCGGCCGGGGCCCGGCGGAGGCGACCGCGACCGTCGTGCAGCGGGCGCTCTCGGAGCTCGAGCTCGATGCGCTCTGCTGGAACGTCGTGCCGACCCATCCGGGCACGGCGAGCTCGAATCGCAGGCCGACTCGACGGGAGGTCGAGGCTTCCCGGTCGTTCCTCGAGGAGCTCGGGGAAGGCCGGCGGATCCTGGCCGTCGGGCGCCTGGCGCAGGCGGTCACGAGGGCGCCGTACGTCCGCCATCCCGCCCACGGCGGGACGGCCGAATTCCGGGCCGGGCTGCTACGATTCGCCGCCGGCGGACGCCTCCAGTCCGCCTTTTTGACGGAATGAAGACCTACAGCGCAAAGCCGGGCGAAGTCGCCCGCGAGTGGTACGTCGTCGATGCCGAGGGGCGGACCCTCGGGCGTCTCGCCACGCGCATCGCCGACACGCTCCGAGGAAAGGGCAAGCCGGCCTACACCCCGCACGTCGACACCGGCGACTTCGTCGTCGTCGTCAACGCGGAGAAGATCCAGGTGACAGGCAACAAGCTCGACCAGAAGCGCTACTACCGGCACTCCGGGTATCCCGGCGGGCTCCGCAGCCGCACGCTGCGCGAGCAGCTCGAGCGCCGGCCGGAGGAAGTGCTGCGGAAGGCCGTCAAAGGGATGCTTCCCCGTAACCGGCTCGCGCGCCAGCAGATCACGAAGCTGAAGATCTACGCCGGGCCCGAGCATCCGCACGCTCCGCAGGCGCCGAAGCCGCTGGTCTGGGAGGACGCATGAGCACGCCGGCGCAATACCGTGGCACCGGCAAGCGGAAGACGTCGGTCGCACGCGTGATCCTGCGGCCCGGCGACGGCACGACATGGTTCAACGGCCGGACGATCGAGGATTACTTCCCGCGACAGGCGCACCGCACGATCGCGCTCGCGCCGCTGCAGATCGCAGGGGTCGAGGGGACCTTCGACATTCGTGTGCGCGTGCACGGCGGCGGGCCCAGCGGGCAGGCCGGCGCCGTGCGGCACGGCATTGCGCGCGCCCTCGTCGAAGCCGATCCCGAGCTGCGCGTCCCGCTCAAGCATGCAGGCTTTCTCACGCGCGACGCTCGCATCGTCGAGCGCAAGAAGGCCGGCCTGCACAAGGCGCGCAAGGCGCCGCAGTTCAGCAAGCGCTAAGGCAATGCCGCGTCAATATTTCGGCACGGACGGCGTCCGTGGCGTTGTCGGCCAAGACCTGACCGCCGACCTCGTCGAGCGGTTGGGACGTGCGGCGACGGCCTGGTCCGGACGTGGGCGGATCTTCGTCGGGCGCGACACACGCGCATCGGGGGTCGAGCTCGAGGCTGCACTTGCACGCGGCATCGCGTCCGCCGGCGGCAACGCGGTCGTCGCCGGCGTCCTACCGACGCCTGCGGTTGCGCTGCTGACGCTCGACCTGGGCTGCGTGATCACCGCTTCGCACAATCCGCCCGAATACAACGGCGTGAAGTTCTTCGATCGCGACGGGCAGAAGCTCACCGACGATCAAGAGGAGCAGATCGAGGCGCTGCTCGACCACCCCGCCACCGGCGGCGGCGAGATCGACGAGGTGGGCGTCGCGACGGACAGCTACCTCGAGCACGTGCTCGAGCGCTTCGGCTCCGACCTGAGCGGCCTGCGGATCGGCGTCGACTGCGCGAACGGCGCGTACTCCGGTCTCGCGCCGAAGGCCTTCGAGCAGCTCGGCGCGGACGTCACGACGATCGGCAACGACCCCGACGGCACGAACATCAACGTCGAATGCGGCGCGACAGACCTGCGGGCGCTGCAGCGACTCGTCGTCGGGGAGCACCTCGACCTCGGCGTCGCGTTCGACGGCGACGGCGACCGCATGCTCGCAGTCGACGCGAACGGCGACGTCGTCGACGGCGACCAGATCATCGCGATCCTCGCGCTTCATCTCCGCGTCGACTCCGTCACGGTCACTCCGATGACGAACGGCGGCTTTCACAAGCTGATGTCCGACCAGGGCGTGGAGACGCACGTCACCGGCGAGGTCGGCGACCGCTACGTGCTCGAGGCGATGCGCACCACCGGCAGCAAGCTCGGCGGCGAGCAGTCCGGCCACATCATCTACCTCGACGGGCACGTCACCGGCGACGGTCTTGTCGCCGCACTGCTGCTGTGCGGCGCGCTGGAGGGACGCACGCTCGCCGCTGCGGCGGCGGCGATGCCGGTCTATCCCCAGGCGAAGGAGAACATCCGCGTGAAGCAGAAGCGACTGACGAACGAGCTGCTCGAGGCCGTCGCGCAGAAGAACGCGGAGCTCCAGGGCCGCGGCCGCGTCCTCGTGCGCCCGTCCGGCACGGAACCGGTCGTGCGCGTGCTGGCGGAAGCCGACGACGAGGCTGAAGCCGCAAACCTGTGTGCTACGATCGCCAGCCTCGTGCGACGAGAGCTCGGCTGACCGTCCCGACGCCGGGGCGGCTTCAACAGCCGGGCTTTTGCTGTTCTGAGAGGAGAGGAGCTTCGGGTGTGCGGCATCATCGGCTACGTCGGTAGCAGGCCGGCAAAGGACCTGCTGCTGCGTGGTCTCCAGCGTCTGGAGTACCGCGGCTACGACTCGGCCGGGATCGCCCTGCGCGAGAACGGCGGGCTCGACTACGTCCGAGCGGTCGGCAACCTCGAGAATCTGAAAGCGGCGGCCGGCTCGAACGGCTCGCGGTCGAACCAGGGGCTCGGGCACACACGGTGGGCCACGCACGGCGCCGTCAACGAGCAAAACGCACATCCCCTTGCCGGCTGTCCCGAGCGTGGCGTCGCCGTCGTGCTGAACGGGATCGTCGAGAACTACCGTGAGCTGAAGCAGTCACTCATCGCGGACGGCCACGAGTTCAGCTCCGAGACAGACGCCGAAGTCGTCGCGCATCTCGTCGAGCGCCACTATTCAGGGGATTTGATCGCTGCGGTCCGCACCGCGTCCGGCGACCTCGAGGGTCATTTCGCATTCGTCGTCATTCACAACGACCATCCCGACCTGCTGGTCGGAGCGCGACGTCAGTGCCCGCTCGTGGTCGGCGTCGGCGACGGCGAGATGTTCCTTGCGTCGGCGGTGGCGGCCTTCCTCGGCGAGACGCGCCGCGTGCAGCTGATCGACGAGGGCGAGATCGTCGCGATCACGCCGGCGGGTGCGCGCTTCTTCACGCAGGACGGCGAGGTGGAGCACAAGGACGTCGAGCCGATCGACTGGGACGACGAGGTCGCCGAGAAGGGCGGCTACGAGACGTTCATGCTCAAGGAGATCTACGAGCAGCCGGACGCGGTCAGGGAGACGATCGGCGACCGCGCACGGCGCGGCAAGCTCGTCCTCGAGGGGATCGGCCTCAGCGAGCTCGAGATCCAGAACCTCCGCCGGATCGTGATCGTCGCCTGCGGCACGGCGTATCACGCCGGTGTCGTCGGCCGCTACATCATCGAGGAGTGGGCGCGCATCCCGGTCGAGCCGGACATCGCGAGCGAATGGCGCTATCGCAACCCCGTCCTTTCACGCGACACCCTCGTCATCGGCATCACGCAGTCGGGCGAGACGGCCGACACGATCGCGGCGATGCGCCTCGCCCGCGAGCAGGGCGCGCGGACGCTCGCGATCACGAATCAGTTGGGCACGCAGGTGACCCGCGAGGTGGACGCAGTCCTCTACACGCGTGCCGGGCTCGAGATCGGCGTTGCCGCGACGAAGACGTTCACATCGCAGGTGGCGCTGCTCTCGCTGATCGCGCTCAAGCTTGCACAGCTGAAGCGGACGCTGCCCGCGAACGAGATCGAGTTCATCCTCGAGGAGCTCTACGACCTGCCGGAGAGGATGCAGCACTTCCTCGACGGCAACCATCCGATCGAGGAGATCGCGGAGCGCCACTACCAGAAGCCCTTCTTCCTCTACCTCGGCCGGCACATTGGGCTCCCCGTCGCGCTCGAGGGTGCGCTGAAGCTCAAGGAGATCTCGTACATTCCGACCGAGGGGTACTCGGCCGGGGAGATGAAGCACGGCCCGATCGCCCTGCTCGATTCCGAGACGCCGGTCATCTGCATAGCGACCGACCAGAAGGTCGTCTACGACAAGGTTGTCTCGAACATCCAGGAAGTACGCGCGCGCGGCGCGCAGGTGATCGCGATCGCGACCGACGGCAACGAGGACATCCAGCATCACGCGGATGACGTCATCTACATCCCGCGGACTCCGGCGTTCCTCCAGGCGGTGCTCGCCGTCCTGCCGCTGCAGTTGCTGGCCTACCGCATCGCGCGCCTGCGGGGCCTCAACGTCGACCAGCCGCGCAATCTCGCGAAGACGGTAACGGTCGAGTAGCAGCGCTACGGCGCGTCGACCCGCTTCCCTCGCACTTTCACGTTCTTCAGCTTCACCTCGTTGAGCGGCGACGAACGCAGCCGGCCGTCGACGACGTCCAGGCCCAGAAGCGTCCGTACGGCGAGCAGTGGCGCCGCCGCGGCCCACGACTGCGGCTTCAAGGCACCCGGATACTCGACGGGGACGTCCGTCTCGTCGCGGGCAAAGCCCGCAAAGACCTCGGGCAACTGGTTGCTGAACGCCTTCGCCGCTTCGAGCAGTGCCTTGCACAGCTGCGCGGCCTCGTCGGTGAAGCCGTAGCGTCGCATTCCCTCCGCGACGATCGCCGTGTCGTGCGGCCACACCGTGCCGCAGTGGTATTCGAGCGGGTTGTAGCCCTTGTCCTCGGACGACATCGTGCGGATGCCCCATCCGCTGAACATGTCGTCGCGCATCAGCCGGCGAACGGTTGCCGCTGCGCGGTTTTCGTCGGCGATGCCGCTCCAGAGCAGGTGACCGACGTTCGACGTGAGCGAGTCGACCTGCTCCTTCTCGGCGTCGAGCGCGAGCACGTAGTGGCGACGTGACGTGCTCCAGAAGTCCTTGTTGAAGCGCTCTTTCAGCTTGGCTGCGTCCTCCTCGAGGCGTCGCGCCTCTTCCTCGTCGCCCCATACCTCGCGGAGCAGCCGCGCCGTCCGTAGGCGTGCGTCGTACGCATAGCCCTGGTGCTCGCAGAGCGCGATGGGCGGGTGCGCCCGGCGCCGGTTCGCGAAGAGGATCGCGTTCGACGAGTCCTTCCAGCCATGGTTGTCGAGCGCGTTCTCAGAGTCCGAGCGCTTGCGGTACTCGATATAGCCGTCGCCGTCCATGTCCGCAGGGCCCTCGAGCCACGCGAGCGCGGCGCGTGCGTGCTTTTCCATGCGGCGCACGAACGCCGTGTCTGCGGTCCAGCGCTCGTATTCTTCGAGCAGGATCAGCCACAGCGGTGTCGCGTCGTGTGACCCGTAGTACGGCGTATGCGGGATGCGACCCGTCGCTGCGAGCGTCCCGCGGCGAAGCTCGTGCAGGATCTTGCCCGGCTCCGCGTCCCGCCAGCTGTCCCAGTCCGTCGCTTGCATCTCGGCGAGCGCTTCGAGCGTTGCTTGCGCGAGCTCGGCGTGAACGTGGATGGCCTCGTACGCAGTGACGATGCTGTCGCGGCCGAAAACGGTCATGAACCACGGCAACCCGCCGCCGGGCATCGCGTATTTGATCGTCACGTTGTCGGGACGCACGCGCAGCGCGGCGACGTCGAGGATGCTCTGCCGATACGTGCGCTCGAGCGTCGGATCATCGCCGTCCAGCTCGGGCGCGGCCTCGAGCCAGTCGTCGAGGCTCATCGGCATCTTCGCCGCATAGTCGTGGAATGCGTCGCAGCGCAGCATCGGCGGGCGGCGCTCCCCGTCCACGATCGGCGTGATGTCGACGCAGAGCTTCCACGTCTCGCGCGGGCTGAGAGTGACGTCGAAGCTGGCGCGCTCCTTCAGCACGCGCCCGTTGCGGTTGAACGTCAACGTCGTGCCGCGGCGGTAGCCGTCGCGCTCGTGCCAGAGCGTGACCGAGCGCGCGGAGAGGTCCTGCCAGCTCCGCCCGGCGCCGTTGCCGTTGTCCTGCGCCTCCATCACGTCGGCGAAGTCGGAGCCGTAGGTGAGCTCGAGCTTCACCTCTCGGGGATCGTCGGAGAGGTTCTCTACGACGACGTCCTCGTGCGCACCTTCACTGACGAACCGGTCGCGACGGACGGAGACAGGGGCGGCCTTGCCGTCCTGCTGCGGCGGCGTGCCCACGACGCGGGCGGAGTAGTAGTCGACGCGTCGGCTCGTCAGTGTGCTGAGCTCCCGCCCGTCGACGAGAACATGCCAGTGCGAAAGGTGCCGGACGTCGCGGTAGAAGAGGCCCTCGGCGTCCTCGCCGTCGATGTCGCCGTTCTCACTCGAGTAGAAGAACGTGCAGCCGTCGAGGATGATCAGGTCGGTGTCAGAGGCCACGCCGCCTTTTTTGCGCGGCGGGTGGCCTATGAAACGGCGGTGTCGCCCGGGCGCGGCTCGATCACGCCGGTCTCCGGCGGCCCGACGGGCACCGGCGCCAGCGGCCGCAGATACAGCCACTCGTACGCGAGCCCGGCGGCCACGGCGCCGACGAACGGGCCGACGTACCACACCCAGAAATCGTCCCAGTGCCGCGAGAGCAGCTCCGGGCCGAAAGCGCGCGCCGGGTTCATGGCGGCACCCGTCAGCGGTCCGCCCATGAAGATGTCCATGGTGATCGTGAGGCCGATCGCGAGGCCCGCGATGGACTTGAACGTCCCGCGGAGATCGACGGCCGTCGCGAAGATCACCCACACGAGCAGGAACGTCAGGATCATCTCGATCACGACGCCCTGCCAAGGGTCGATGCCGGCGCCGAGGGCCGGCGCGCCGAGGTTCGTGAGCTGGCGCACCTGCTCCGAGAAGAACCACCGCAACAGCGCTGCCCCGGCGGTTGCCCCGAGCAGCTGCATGCTCCAGTAGACGACCGCGAGCGAGGGCGCGATCCGGCGTGTGACGACGAACGCGAGTGTCACGGCGGGATTGAAGTGCCCGCCGGAGATGTGGCCGACGGCGGAAACCATCACTGCGATCGCGAGTCCATGCGCGAGCGCGACGCTGACGAGCGTCACCGCGTTCCAGACGCCCTGGTCGCGCGAGTTCGTGATCGCCGGCTGGAGCAGTGTCGTCAGCGCGAGGATCGAACCCGCGCCGATGAAGATGAGCGTGAAGGTGCCGACGAGCTCGGCGAAGCCGCGGCGCAGCGGGTCGTGATCCATGCGCCGCGCACGCTACGCGGCGGACCGGACGGAACCTCCGTTGGTGCCGGCGCGTGCAGCGGCGAGTCCTTCGTCGACCGTGTCGAAACGCGCGAACGCGGGCCCGAGCCCGGTCAGCTCGAGCAGCTGATGCACCTGCGTGTAGTCGCGCTTCGGCAGCACGAGCGTGAACCCGAGCGATGCCCGTGCCGCCTGCTTGCGCGCACCGAGGAGGGCCGCCAGCGTCGTCGAGTCGATGAACTCGGTGTCACGCAGGTCGACGACGATCCGCCGGCCCTCGTCGAGCAGGACGGCAAGCTCGTTCTCGAGCCGCTGCGAGGAGTACGCGTCGTGCTCTCCGACCAGCGCGACGACCGCCGCGGGCGGATCTCGGGGAGCTAGGGTGACCGAGATCGGAGCCATGCTTTCAACGGGTAAACGCCGCAGGCTCCCATTTGGGTTCGGCCTAGTCGTCAGGAGGCCTCCGGAGCCGTTTCGCCTTGGAGCGGCGCCGTTTCGTCTCGAGCCGCCGCTCCCTGGACGCCGCTGTAGGCGCGGTCGGCACCCGTTTCCGCTCCACGCGAAGGGCCCGGCGGAGCTGCTCGACGAGCCGCTCGAGGGCGAGCTCCCGGTTCCGCAGGCGGCTGCGCTCGTCCTGCGCGATCGCGCGTAACACCGGCCCCGCTCGGGCGATCACACGCCGCTTCTGGACGTCGCTGAGCGCGTGGGAGCCTTCGACGTCGAAGCTGGCTTCGACGCGAGTCTCGGTCTTCTGCGCGTGCTGTCCGCCGGGGCCGCTCGAACGCGAGTAGCGAAAGCGCACATCCGCGAGCGGCAGAACGACTGACCGAGTGACCCGAATAGACTCGCCGTCCATGGCGGCGATTCTGCTTGACGTCGACGGCGTCTTCCATGTCTCACGCGAGCCGATCCCCGGTGGTGCCGACGCGGTGCGGCGATTGCGCGCGGACGGGCACCGCATCCGGTTCGTCACGAACAGCACGATCCAGACGCGCGCGGCGCTCGCCGAGCAGCTGCGCGGAATGGGTATCGAGCTCGACGAGGAGGAGTTGCAGACGACGCCGCGCGCCGCGGCGGCGAAGCTCGCCGGCCGCCGGGTCCTGGCGCTGACCATGCACGCCATCGTCGGCGAGCTCGAGGGCATCGAGCTCGTCGGCGAGGACGCAGAGGCGGTGCTCATCGGCGGCGCGGACGAGACGCCGGAGACGAACCTCGTCTTCAGCTACATGAATCTCGCTCGTGCTTTCCATGAGCTCGAGGCCGGGGC
Source organism: Gaiellaceae bacterium (assembly GCA_045806365.1). Taxonomy (GTDB): domain Bacteria; phylum Actinomycetota; class Thermoleophilia; order Gaiellales; family Gaiellaceae; genus 3-1-20CM-4-69-9. The sequence goes on along the minus strand of JBJMJL010000056.1, from coordinate 19,565 downwards.
CGAGCTCTACTCACTCCACAAGAACCGCTGGTGGCAGACGCGCCACGGTCCGGCGCTCGACGCCGGCGCCTTCGTCGCCGGGCTCGAGTATGCGGCCGAGACGGAGGCGACCGTCCTGGGCAAGCCGTCGACTCCGTACTTCGAAGCCGCCCTCAATGCGCTCGACGCCGAGCCGACGCTGACGTGGATGGTCGGCGACGACATCGAGGCGGACATTGCGGGTGCACAGGCACACGGGCTGCGCACGCTGCTCGTGCGGACCGGCAAGTTTCGTCCCGACGCGGTCGAGGCGTCGCGAGCGCGGCCGGACGGCATCATCTCGTCGATCGCACAGCTCCCTGATTGGTTGGAGGCAAACGGATGATGGTCGGGGTCGACCTGATCGAGATCGAGCGCGTGCGGCGCGCGCTCGAGCGCTACCCACGCTTTCGCGAGCGCTGCTTCACGGAGGCCGAGCGCGCGTATTGCGATTCCCGCCCAAACCCGGCGCAAAGCTACGCCGGCCGGTTCGCCGGGAAGGAGGCCGTCGGCAAAGCCCTCGGCTTCGGCGTCGCGCGGGCGTTCGCGTGGCGCGACGTCGAGATCGCCGGGCGGCCGAAGCCGTCCGTGCGCCTGAGCGGGCGCGTCGCACGCTGGGCGGAGGAGACGGGCGCGGGGACGATCGACCTCTCGATGTCGCATTCACGCGAGCTCGCGAATGCCGTCGCGGTGGTCGCACCGCGCTGATGTTCTCGCCGCTCTACACGGCGGAAGAGCTGCGCGCCGCCGAGCAGGGCCATGACGTCGAGGCGATGATGGAACGGGCCGGCCGCGCCGTCGCCGACAGCGTCCTGCGCCGCTATCCCGAGGCGGAACGGATCGTCGCGATCTGCGGCAAGGGCGCGAACGGCGGCGACGGACGGATCGCGCTGCGTGCGCTCGCCGCCGCCGGCCGTAAGACCTCGGAGCAACTCGACGACGGAGCAGACGTCGTCATCGACGCGTTGTTCGGCACCGGCTTCCACGGGCAGCCTCGTGCCGAGGCGGCGCGCGAGATCGAGCGCATCAACGCAGCGAACGCTCCCGTCGTCGCGGTCGACCTGCCGTCCGGCGTCGATGCGTCGACCGGCGAGGTTGCGGGGGCGGCCGTCGATGCCGACGCGAGCGTGACCATGCACGGCCCGAAGGTAGGGCTCGCCGTCGCGCCGGGCCGCTTCCACGCCGGCGACGTCGAGGTGGCTGACCTCGGGCTGGAGCCCGGTGAGACCCGCAACGCGCTCGTGACCGAGGAGATCCTTCGGACCGTGCCGCGCAAGCAGGCGCACGACACCAAGTACACGGCCGGCTCCGTGCTCGTCGTCGGCGGCGCGCCGGGAATGACGGGAGCGCTCTGCCTGGCCGCCGAGGCCGCGTTTCGTGCCGACGCAGGTTACGTCGCCGTCGCCGTGCCGGCGGAGTCGCTGCCGGTCGTGGAAGCGAGACTGCTCGAGCCGGTGAAGGCGCCGCTCGAGCGCGCCGGCGAGCTCGCGGAGCGTGCGACGGCGCTCGCGCTGGGCCCGGGCCTCGGTCGCGGCGACGAGGAGCGAGCGCTCGTCCGCCGCCTGCTCGCCGAGGTGAGGTTGCCCGCCGTCGTCGACGCCGACGCGCTGCATGAGCTCGAGCCCGGGGAATGGCCCGCGCCCCGCGTCTTGACACCGCACGCCGGCGAGGTTGCGCGGCTGCTCGGCGTGGAGTCGGGCTGGGTCGACGCACATCGGCTCGAGGCCGTGCGCCGCGCCGCGGATCGCTTCCGCTGCGTCGTTCTGCTCAAGGGCGCCGATACGCTCGTCGCCGCGCCGGGGCACGGCGTCCTCGTCTCCGCGTCAGGCACGCCGGCGCTCGCCGCCGCGGGGACGGGCGACGTGCTGACCGGCGTCGTTGCAGCGTTGCTCGCCAAGGGCCTCGACGCGCGCATTGCCGCCGCTGCGGCGGCGTTCGCTCACGGCCGCGCAGCGGAGCTCGTTGCGCATCAGCGCGGCGTCATTGCCTCCGATCTGCTCGCGACGCTGCCGCAGGCGCTCGGCTGATGCATCGATCGGAGATCACCGTCGACCTCGGCGCGTTGCGGCGCAACGTCCGGACGCTGTTGCGCACACTGGACGGGACCCAGCTGTGGGCCGTCGTGAAAGCGAACGGCTACGGACACGGCGCGGTCGACGCCGCCGCCGCGGCGCTCGGCGCCGGCGCCGCAGCGCTGTGCGTGGCGACGATCCCGGAAGGGCTTGCGTTGCGGAGCGAGTTCCGGGTCGAGCGCATACTCGTCATGGGCCCCGCCGCCTCGCACCGGGAGATCGCGCAGGCGCGCGAGGCACAGCTCGAGCTCGCGATCTCCGACACCGAGATCCCCGAAGGAGTACGCGTGCACCTGAAGCTCGACACCGGCATGGGGCGGTACGGCCTGTCCGAGCTCCCGGCTCCGCCCGTCGAGGTAGTCGGCCTGATGACGCATCTCGCCACCGCCGACGGCGACCTGGACTTTGCACGCGAGCAGCTGAGACGCTTCCACGCGGCCACCGACCGGCTCAGCCAGCTGACGCGGCACGTGGCCAACAGCGCCGCGGCGCTGCGTCTGCCGGAGTCGCACTTCGATGCGGTGCGCTGCGGGATTGCGATCTACGGTCTCTCGCCCTTCAACAGCGATCCGGCGGACGACGGTCTCGAGCCCGTGCTGTCGTGGCAGACGTCGCTCGCTCACGTCAAGCAGTTGCAGGCCGGGGAGAGCACCGGCTACGGCCGCCGCTTCGTCGCGGACGAGCCGACGTGGATCGGCATCGTCCCGGTCGGGTACGCGGACGGTTTCCGACGCGACCTGACGGGGACCGAAGTGCGTGTCGCCGGCGAGCCGCGGCAGGTTGTGGGCACGGTCTCGATGGACTCGTTCGCGGTGCGGCTCGACCGCGAGCTGCCGGTCGGAACGCCGGTCGTCCTGCTCGGGCACGGCGTGCTCGCCGAAGCGCACGCTCGTGTGGCCGGCACGATCAACTACGAGCTCGTCTGCGGAATCGAGACGGGCCCGCTGCGTGCCCGGCGGACCGTGATCGATGCCTGACGCTCCGTTTGGGGTGCCGACTTCAGGATCGGAGGCTCCGCCCCCGATCCATGCGAAATGAGCGGCGGACACACCCCACCTCATCGCCCCACGCCTGAAGGCACCAACGTCGACGAGGTGCGCGCCCGCTTCGGCGCGACGGCGGAGCTCGTCGCCGACCACGCCGAGCAGCAGGTCGAGCTGGTGCGCGAGCAGCTGCGAACGTTCGTCTCGCCCCGCGGCAACGAGCGCGCGCTCGATGTCGGCACCGGCGCGGGCACGCTTGCACTTGCGCTCGCGCCGTTGGTGCGCGAGGTCGTCGGCGTCGACGTCGTTCCTGAGTTACTCGCGCGCGCGCGCGAGCGCGCTGCGGCGAACGTCACGTTCGTCGAGGGCGATGCGACAAGCCTCCCGTTCGACGCGGGCTCGTTCGACCTCGCCTGCTGCCGCCGCACGCTGCATCACATCGCACGGCCGGAGCGCGCCGTGGCCGAGCTCGTGCGCGTGACCGCGTCGGGCGGCCGTCTCTTCGTGGACGACCAGATCGCTCCGGTCGATCCGTTGGCGGCGCTCGACCTCGACCGTTTCGAGCGCGCGCGCGATCCGTCCCACACACGCACGCTGCCGGACGTCGACCTCCGCCATCTCTTCGAGGCGAACGAGCTCGTCCTCGTTCAGGCGCGGTTCCAGACGCACCGGCGCGAGCTCGACTACTACCTCGATCTCGCGGGCTGCAGCGGCGACGCACGCGAACGGGCGCGACAGCTCTCGCCGGGCGGGCCCGAGGCCTACGTCGCCGAGAGCGGCTGGTATCTACTGCGCAAGCCGTGACACTCTCGCGACCAGCCCGGGCGCGACCGCCTGCGCGACGGCGGCGACGCGGTACCAGCCGGGAACGAACGTCTCTCGCTTGTCGCGCTCGATCACTTTGACGACGTGACGCGCCACCTGCTCCGGCCCGATGACGAGACGTCGCAGCAACGGGTTGCGGAGCACGGTCGCCTGCGGAAAGCCCTCGGTCTCCACGAAGCCGGGATTCACGGTGTGAACGTGCACGCCGCGCCTTCGCAGCTCCCCCGTTGCGGCGCGTGAGAAGGCAAGCTGTGCGTGCTTCGAGGCGGAGTACGGCCCGGACGGTGAGAAAGCGACCGTGCCGGCGACGGAGACGATGTTGACCAGGTCAGAGCGCCCGGCAGCTTCCAGCGCCGGTAGGAATGCGCGCAGGCACCAGACCGCGCCGAGGTAGTTGACACGCAGGACTTCCTCGAGCTTGTCCGACTCCATGGCGACGAAGCCGGTGCGGCCCGGCATGCCGGCGTTGTTGACGAGGAGCTGGATCTGCGGATGCCGCTCGCTGACGGCCGCGGCGACGCGCTCGACCTCGCCGCGGCGACCGACGTCGCAGACGTCGTACTCGCCGCCGAGAGCCTCCGCCAGCGCGCGCAGCCGATCTTCGCGGCGGGCCAGGAGGACGGTGTGCCAGCCGCGCTCCGCCAATGCGCGCGCGATGGCCTCCCCGATGCCGCTCGACGCTCCGGTGACGACCGCCGTACGGCTCAGCGGCAGACCCGAATCGCGCGGTCGGCGGAGAACGTCCGGCGGGCCGCGTCAGCGGCGGTCGCGGTCAGGACATGCCTTCCGGGCGTCGCGAAGCGTGCCTGCCACGCGCCGGTGAAGACGTCGGCTGCGCCCTTCCGGTCGACGTCGACCTGCTTCGCGTCGACGAAGAAGCGCACGGAGCGGACACGCCGCGTCGAGCTCGCGGCGACGATCAGCGGCACGGTGTTCGAGACGCACTGGTTCTGCGCCGGTGCGACCCACGTCACGGCGGGGCCGCCGACGCCCGTGATCGCGACCGGCCGGAACGCGGTGTTGGGGAGGATGTTGTCGCCGACCCCGTTCACGTTCTTCGCCTCCTGGAAGTCGGAGGCCGAGAGAACGGCGCGCGTGCGGCCGCCTGGGATCCGCCTAGCCTGGCCGGGCAGCGGGAAGACGGCGATACCGGAGTCGGGGTCGTACAGCGCGGCGCCGACCTGCACGCCGCGGTATGCAATCACGAGCGAGAGCGGATCGACGCCCGCGCCCTTGTCGGTCACGCGTGCGACGATCGTCGGCCGTCCGCGCGCGACGCGCTTCGTCACGAGCCGGATGCTCGGCGGGCGCACGTCGTTGACCCACGAGCGTAGGACGTAGCGGCCGGGCAACTGCCGGCCCGTGAACGGGTCGGCGCCCGAGTCGACGGTCACGTAGAAGCGCTGCACCTTCGGGAACGACGCGCCCGACGCGCCGATGTCGATGCCGAAGTCGAACATCAGCTCGTTGACGTTGACCGGGGTGCCGGCATATCCCTGGACGTCGCGCTCGTTCGGCGACCCGAGGAACCACGGGTGAATCAGCGCACCGGCCGGGGTCGCGCCGACGACGGCGACCCCGAGGTTCGCGACCGGGCGGTCGACGCTCGTCACGTACGTCGTCTCTGCGCCGGTCTCCACCATCGGCGGCCCGACGTAGTCGGGCGGCGGGCCGAACGGCGCCGCCGGACAACAGTACGCCGTGATGTGCGATTCGCCGCGCGTGTCGCCGGCCTGCAGCCGGACGAGTTTCTTCGCCGGCATCACTTCGACCTGCGGTCGGCCGACGAAGAACTCGTACGGAATCTTGCGGGTGTCGCCGTCGCGGCGGAGCACGATGAAGCCGTAGTCCTCGCCCGCGGTTGCGGCTGCGCCGGCTCGTGCGACCGCGACGAGGTCGGCTTCGCCACCGGGCGCGACGGTCAGCATGGGAGGCAGGTCGAGCGCGGCGCCCGCAGTCGCCGCCTGTGGCGACAGCTCCACCTCCCAGGTCCCCGCGCCCTCACCCGCGTCGGTGACGCGCACGACCAACGCGTGGCTGTCGCTGCCGTGGTTGGCGTCCAGGTCCTCGAACGAAAGCGACGACGGCTGGGTGAAGACGAGCGGCCGTGCCGCGCGCGGAAGATCGACCAGGCCGGCGCCTCCGAGCGTCACCGGCGCCTCTTCCGTCCGGGCCGTGTTCGACCACGCCGCGCCCGCCGTCGAGACGAGCGCCGACTTCACCTGCTGCGCGCTCCAGTCGGGATGGAGCTGCACGAGCAAGGCCGCCGCGCCACTGACGTGCGGCGCGGCCATGCTCGTGCCGTCGAACACGGCGAACGGCGGCCCATCGGTGAATTCCGGCAGCGTCGACGAGAGAATCTGCCCACCCGGTGCCGACAGGTCCGGTTTCAGCAGGTGCTCGAACGCGGTCGGCCCACCCGAGGAGAAGCTCGTGACGATGCCGCTGCGGCCCGTCTCGACGCGGTTGATCAGGTTCCCGATGGTCACGGGCGCGCGGCCGCCCGTCGTGGCGAGGTACGCCCGCAGGCGAGCGCCGTCGAGGTCGGAGATCATCCCGGCCGGGATTGCGAGCTGCAGCGGGATGGCGTTCGCCTCACCGGAGCGGTTGTCCACGAGCACGAGGCCGATCGCGCCGGCGCGCCCTGCGCGGATCGCCTTGGAGACGAACGCGCAGTGTCCGCGCGACGCGAGCGCGATCACGCCGTTGAGCGTCCCCGGTCGCAGCGGCGACTTGTTCGCGTTGTTGGGATCGTCGTCTGGCCCGCACAGGCGCCTGTCGACGGTCGTTCCGCCGACGCCCGCGAGCGTTCCGACGTCGACGAGGTCGCGCGCCGTGAAGGAGAAGGCGCCCGGGAAGCGCCGACCGCCCGCGCTCGCGATCGGGATGTTGCGGAGCTCCGGCGAGCCGCCGCCGACGGCCAGCACGGGGGAGAACACGTGCGTGTTCGACACAGCCGCAACCGTGATTGCGTCCGGCGCGGTACCGGGCGAGCCGACGGATCCCATCCCGAACTGGTCGCGGTCGTTCCCCGCCGAGATGACGGGGATCACGCCGGCGAGCGCCGTGTTGTGGACGACGTCGATCATGGCGTCGTTCGCCGGCTCCGTCTCAGCTCCGCCGCCGGAGAAGTTGATGACGTCCATCCCGTCTCGCACGGCCGACTCGAAGGCGGCCGCGATCTCGGGCGTGTTCGCAATGTGCCCGATCGGCGTCGGCACGTTGAAGACGCGGTAGTTCCCGATGTACGCGTGCGGCGCGACGCCCGACAGACCGCACGTCGCGGGATGATCCGGCCCGCCGGGCGAGCAGGTCCCTTCGTCGCCTGCCGCGATGCCCGCCACGTGCGTCGCGTGGAAGGAATCGCGGCGGTCGACCGCGAGGCGCCCGGGGCGGCCGGAGTTGGGCCCGGGGAACGCGCGCGCGACGATCACCTTCGGCGACGTCCACTTCCTGCCGCCGCGCGGAAATCCGGGCGGATACGTGAGACCATTCGGCTGGAGGAACGGGTTCGTGTTGTCGACCCCGTCGTCGACGATCCCGATCTTGACGCCGTCGCCGCGCGCGCCGGTGAGGGCGCTCAGCTCGTCGGCTCCGATCACGCCCGGGCTGGTGTTCGTGAGCAGGCGGTACGTCACGCTCGGGTAGACCTTCCGCACGAACGAGAGCTGCGCGAGCTTCGGGAGCTTCGTGTAGGGCAGCGAGACGGTCACGCCGTCGAGGACGATCTGAAACGTGCGGCCCACGTGCGCCTGCGGGATCGCACGCAGGAGCTGCGCGGCCGCGGTGCGCTGTGCGGCGAGGACTCGGGCGAGATAACGCTGCGACTCGGGCGAGGCGACATTCAGCCTGCGGGTGGTGCCGGCGGCGCTGAACGGCCGTCCGAACGCGCGCGCGAGCGGCGCGAGCCGCAGGCCGACGATGACGCGCACGCGGCCGTCGGCGTGGTGCGCCGGAATCGTCAGCGCTGCGCGGCGCACACGCGGCCCCTGGTGGCCGACCGGCCGTAACGACGCGGCCGCCGGCGCGGCCGACGCGAGCGCCGTCGCGAGCGCGAGGAGACCCACAGTACGGCGCAAGGGACCCGAACATACCTTCTAGACTCGGGCGGTGAGCGGCCCCTTCGACGGCAAGCGCGGCCTGATCCTCGGCGTCGCCAATAGGCGCTCCATCGCCTGGGCGATCGCGAAGCGGCTCGCCGAGGGCGGAGCGCGGCTCGCCTTCACGTACCAGGGCGAGCGGATCGAGAAAAGCGTGCGCGAGCTGGCCGAATCCGTTTCCAGCCCGCTCGTGACGGCGTGCGACGTGCGCGCCGACGACGACGTGGCGCGCGTCTTCAAAGAGGTGGGCGAGGCCTTCGACGGCGGGCTCGACCTGCTCGTGCACTCGGTGGCATTCGCGGCGGCCGAGGACCTCGAGGGCCGCTTCACCGACACGCCGCGCGATCGCTTCTGGCTGGCGCTCGACGTGAGCGCGTACTCGCTGGTCGCGTGTGCGCGCGCGGCGGAGCCGCTGATGGAGGCGGGCGGCGGCTCGATCGTGACGATGACGTATCTCGGCGGCGAGCGAGCCGTGCCCCACTACAACGTCATGGGCGTTGCGAAAGCTGCGCTCGATTCGTCGGTCAAGTACCTCGCGTGGGATCTCGGCCAGAAGAACATCCGCGTGAACGCGATCTCGGCCGGTCCGGTGCGGACGCTCGCGGCGCGCTCGATTGCCGGCTTCCCGACGATGGAGGCGATCGTCGAGGAGCGCTCGCCCCTCCGTCGGCATATCGACGCGGACGACGTTGGCGCCGCGGCGTCGTACCTCTTGTCGGACGACGCCAAGAACGTCACGGGCACGACGCTGTACGTTGATTCCGGGTACCACGCGATGGGCATGTAACGAGCCGGGCGCCGACGAGCTTTTTCTCACCGCGCACGCGCACGAGAGACGGAACATCGACCGTGACGAGGTTCCAGCCGGCCGGGCCCGGTCGAACGCGAACGCGCGGGACGAACCGAGAGGGCGCGAACGTGAGCTTCTTCACGTCACCGTGGAGCCAGAACGGCGCATGCGTCTCGCTCATGTAACGGCCGCCGTTCTGCTCGCCGTACCAGCCTTGGCAATAGACCGGTGTCGTCGGGCTCGGCGCCGGCAGAGTCTGGATCGACCGCTGCGTTTTGCGCTCGAGGAGCAACACGGGACCGGCGGAGCGCTGCACGCTCCACCCGTGGTCGACCAAGGCCTGCAGCGCGAACCACGCGGTGTTGCCCTCGGCGTGCGTGAGGTCGTACAGCCCGAGGTGGAGTGCGATCGCCCTGACACCGAGGCGGTCGAGCAAGCCCGAGGTGTCGCCGCTCCAGTCGCCGCAGTTCAGCCGTTGCAGCCGGTCGGCGATGCGTTTCGCGGCGCGGGGCGCCGTCGTCGCATATCCGGCCGGCCGCTGGCGCTGCGACGCCGTGTCGTACCAGAGATAGACGGACCCGAGGTGCACGCTCGGGTCGAAAATCGGGAGCTCGAGCACACGCCCGGGCCCGTGGTACGCGACCGGTGCCGGCGAGCCGGCTGCCGACTCGCGGTAAACCTGCGCGTGAAGGTCGACGAAGAGCAGCGCGATCGCGACCAGCGCGAGGCGCGTGCGCGCGACGGCAAACGCAAACAATGCGGCAAGGCAGAGGCACGCGATCGGCAACAGCCGTTCCGGCACGCGCGGGAACCGGAACGGCGGCAACGCGTGCCAGAGGGCGGAGTAGATCGGCGTGTTCGTCCCGAGCGCCAGCACGACAGGGATCACGACGCCGGCGGCAAGCACGCCGGCGAGTGCGTAGCGGCGCGCGCGCACGAGCAGGACGAGCCCGGCAAGCGCGATCAGCGGCGTGAGCCAACCCAGGAAGACGAACTGCTCGCTGCGGCCCTGGCCCAGGTTGCGCGAGACGAAGTCGCCGACGTTCGCCGAGTAGCGTGTGATCTCCGCGAGCTTGCGCCCGCCGGACTCGGTCGAGCCGGCGATCAACGTCTCGCGGACGAGCAATCCCGCCGCGACGGCCGCGACCGCGCCGCCCAACACGGCTGCGAGCGTGCGGCGATTCCGCGTCCGGCAGAGCGCGTACGCGACGACGAACGGTATCGCGCCGAGCGCGAGATGGACCTGTCCGGACAGCGGGACGGACACGAGCGCCGCCGCCGACAACCACAGCCAGCCACGCTCGAACGCCCACAGGCAGAGCGGCAGCAGGATGGAGATCGGCCCCAGCAGATGGCCGACGCTCTGCTGCACGCGGTACGGCGCGATCGCGAACGCGAGCCCGCCGGCGAGCGCCGGGCCGCGCGGCAGCCCCAGCTCGCGTAACCACGCGCACGCGAACAGGCCCGCGAGCACGTAGACCACGAGCTGCAACGCGTTCCACCCGCCGACGAGCCCGAACAGCGAGCCGAGCGGCCAGAAGAGCACGCCGAACGGCCAACCGGCGTAGTTCGGCTGCGGCGTTGCCTCCGGCTGGAACGTATACGGGTCGCGCCACGGCGCGCGGCCGTGCTCGAGCTGATGGCCGACGAGCCAGTAGTGGTACAGCGACTGCAGATGATCGCCGGGCGCAGCCTCGCCGTTCGCCTCGGCGCCGCCGGACATGAAGTGGGAGCGCGCGTGCAGGACCGCCGGCCAGGTGGCCGCGATGCCGCCCGCCACGTAGAGGACGATCGCGAGCGCTACAAAGCTCGTGCGGCGCGAAGCAACTCGTCGAAGTCCGGCACCTCGGCCGTCTCGTAACGCCATGCGCCGCGGACCGTACCGTCCTGGTCGACGAGGAAGGCCGATCGCTCGGGCACGCCGCGATGTCCGCGGAAGTCGCCGGCGATGTCGAACGCTTCCGTCGCCTCGCCGTTGAAGTCCGAGAGCAGCGGGAAGTTCAGGTCGAGTGTCTGCGCCCAGGAGATGTGCGTCCACGCCGAGTCGCGCGAGATCCCGAACGGTTTGACGCCTGCCGCTTCGAACTCCGCGCTCCTGTCACGCAGGAGCTCCATCTCATTCGTTCAGGTGGACGACCAGTCGAACAAGTAGAAGAGGATGAGCGCGCGGCCGTCCGAGAAGAGGTCGGCGAGCGTGCGCCGGCGGTTCGGCGCCGTCCAGACGCTTGCCTCGGGCACGCTCGCGCCAACGTCGATCATGCCCGCGCCGCCTCGGCGGCGACTTCGGTCGCGTCCGCGATCTCGCTGACGACTTCGACGATGTCGCGGTTCGCGTTGAAGACGCGCAGCTGGCGGTCGGCGCCGTTGCCGCTTCGCAGGATCTCCTCGATGCCCTCGAGCTCGCGCTCGGAGCCGAGCTCGCGAGCATGCGGCTCGATCTCCTTCAGCGTTCGCTTGATCAGCTGCGCGATCGGCAGGCGGTTGCGGCGTCCGGTGGCGAGATCCATCAACGGCGCCTCGAGGCCGTAGCGGCCGGCGAGCCACTTGTTCTCGGTCGTAAGGATGCGGTGGTAGGAGGGAATCTCCTCGCCGCGCTCGAAGCGCTCCGCGAGCAGCTTCACGAGTGCCTGGCAGTACGCGACGACGGCGACGACGTCCTCGAGCCGCGTGATCGCGTCGCAGATGCGAATCTCGATCGTGCCGAGCCGCGGATGCAGGCGGATGTCCCACCAGATGTGCGTGTAGTCCGCGATGCAACCCGTCTTCTCGAGCTGTCCGACGACCTCTGCGTAGTCGTTGTAGTCCTTGAAGCGCGGCGGCGGGCCGGAGCGCGGGAACGCGGCGAACACCATCTGCCGGCTGGACCGCAATCCAGTCGGCTCGCCGCGCCAGAACGGCGAGCTCGCCGAGAGCGCGAGCAGCGGCCCGAGCTGCTGCAGCATGCCGTTCACCACTTGCACGGCCTTCTCGGCGTCGTCGACGGCGACGTGGATGTGCAGCCCGAAGATCAGCTCGCGCCGCGCGACATACTGCATCTGGTCGACGAGCGCGCGGTAGCGGTCCTTCGCGGTGATCCGCTGCCGCTCGAACAGGCTGAACGGATGGGTGCCGGCCGAGCCGACGCGCATCCCCTGCTCGCGCGCGACGTCGATCACGTACCCGCGGATCCGGCGGAGTTGGTCGGCGACCTCGGCCGGCGTGTGACAAACCGGCGTCGCGATCTCGAGCACCGATTGCATCAGCTCCGGATTGATCACGGGCTCGAGCTCGTGACCCGCGACGGCCGCGAGCACGGTGTCGATGTGCTGCACGAGGTCGAACGTCTCGCCGTCGAGCAGCATGTACTCCTCCTCGACGCCGAGCGTGTACGGGTCGCTCTGGCCGAACGCATGGTCGAGCACGCTGCCGCCCGGCGCGAACCGCGAGCCCTTCCCGGTGATCGACGGCGGATAGATCTGCTTGTCCGTCACGTCGCCACCATTGCGTCGGCCTCGATCTCGACGCGCCAGCGCGGATCGGCCAGCGCGTTGACGATGACGTACGTGCTCGCGGGACGAATCTCGGAGAAGACCTCGCCGTGCGCGCGCGCGACCTCGTCGAAGTCGTCGACCTTCGTGGCGAAGATGCGCGTGCGCACGACGTCCTCGGCGCGCCCGCCCACCTCCGCGACCGCGGCGAGGATGATCTCCAGACAGCGCCGCGTCTGACCGTACGCGTCGGCCGGCGGCTCGCCGCCGTCGGCCATGATCGGCGCGGTGCCGGCGACCGTCACGTGCTCGCCGACGCGGACGGCGCGCGAGAAACCGAAGATCGCCTCGTACGGCGAAGCGGAAGAGACGAGGCGCCGCTCCATCGGGCTAGTATCGCCGGGCTTGGAGGCGCTGCGTCAAGTCGACGGCTGGCCGGCGCCGACCGCCGCGGCAGGAGTCGTGCGTTCCGGCGAGGTCGTCGCGGTCCATGGTCCACGCGACAGCGTGTTCCCCTGGGCGTCGGTGACCAAGCTCGTCACGGCGATGGCAGCGTTGGTCGCGGCCGAAGAGGGCGTGATCGACCTGGATGCGCCGGCCGGGCCGGAGGGGTCCACCGTCAGGCACCTGCTCGCGCATGCATCCGGTCTGCCGTTCAACCCGGGCGCGCCGACCGCGAAACCCGAGCAGCGGCGCATGTACTCCAACGTCGGCTTCGAGCTGCTCGCAGAGCACGTCGGCGAGCGCGCGGAGATGCCGTTCGCCGAGTACCTCAGCGCAGGCGTGCTGCAACCGCTTGGAATGCGTGCCGAGCTGCGCGGCTCGCCCGCGTCGGCGCTGCACGGCGACCTCGACGATCTGCTGCTCTTCGCGCGCGAGCTGCAGCGGCCGACGCTGGTCGCGCCGGAGACGCTCGCCGATGCGACGACGGTGCAGTTTCCCGGGCTCGCCGGCGTGCTTCCCGACATCGGCCGCTTCGACCCGCTCGACTGGGGCCTCGGCTTCGAGTTGCGGGACGCGAAAGATCCGCACTGGACCGGCACGCGCGCCTCGCCGCGCACGTTCGGTCACTTCGGCGGGACCGGCACGTTTCTCTGGGTCGATCCCGATGCCGACGTCGCGCTCGGCGTCCTGACCGATCTCGAGTTCGGCGAGTGGGCGAAGGAGGCCTGGCCGCAGCTCTCAGACGCCGTGCTCGCGGAGGAACGCTAGGACGATCCGGTTGAACTCGTCCGGGCGCTCGAGGCTCGGCAGGTGGCCGGCCCCGGCGATCGTCGCGCGCTCGGCGCCGGGGATCTCGGCGGCGAGCCTGTCGGCGATCTCGTGGATGTCGTGCACGTCCTCGTCGCCCGTGACGACGAGTGTCGGCACGCGGACCTCGGCGAGCCGCGTCGACGCGGGCGGATCGAGGCGCTGCATCCGCAGCCGGCGGTCGCTCTGCAGCTCGAACGCTCTGCGCTGCATCTCCGTGACGAGCGCGCGCACCGCCGGATCGGCGTCGTCGGCGAGCCAGATTCGGACGTTGGCCTCGACAGCGGCGTCGAGGTCCCCCCGCTCGAGCGCCGCCTCCTCCTCTTCACCGAACGCGCGCACCTCTGCGGACCATTCGTGGCCGTCGATGCTCGGGCCGGCGAGCACCATCGCCGCAACGCGATCGGGGCATTCGAGCGCGAGCTCGAGCGCGATGATCGAGCCGAGCGACGTGCCGATCAGCGTTGCCGGCTCGCCGGGGAGGCGCTCGCGGACGAAGTCGCGCAGGCCGGGCGCGTCGTCGTCGAGCGGCGTCTGGCCGAAGCCCGGGAGATCGAAGGCGCGCGCAGGCGCGAGCGCCTCGATCTGCGCGCCATACATGCGCGAGTCCGCGACGCCGGCGTGCAGGAGGATGCGCTCAGTCATCGTCAGCGAACGAAGGTGCCGATCACCCTCTCACCCCTCGTCGTCAGCGAACAGCGGACGGACGAATTCGTCGAACGTCTGTTGGTCGCAGCTGGCCACCGTTGCGGGTGTGAGCGCACGCACCGACGCCGTGCGCGGCATGTGCATTGCGAGCGCCACCTCGCCGAAGTAGTCGCCCGGACGCAGGATCGCCTGCGGGCCGCGGCTCTGCTGCGTCACCGACAGCATCCCGCTGAGGACCACGTAGAAGCGGTCGCCCTGCTCGCCTTCCGAGAAGACGCCGGCGCCGGCCGGGATCTCCTGGCGGGTCATCCGCTGCGCGAGCTGCGCGAGTGTCTCGCCTGCCAGCGTGGCGAGCAGCCCAACGCGCGACAGCTCGTGTTGCGTCGCGCCCGCCGCGCGCGGGCTCACAACGCACCGCCTTGGCGGTGCCGACCGACGTGCGACCGTCTTAAGGTGCGCCGTGTGGGAGCACTCGACAACTGGAAGTTCTGTCCCATCTGCGGCGAGGCTATCGAGAAGGTCGAGGACCGGGCAGAGTGCCGTGCCTGCGGATACATCGCCTATGCGAACGCGGTGCCGGGCGCCGAAGCCGTGTGCATCGACGACCACGGCCGGGTGCTGCTCGGGCGCCGCGCGTTCGATCCCGGCGCCGGCCTGTGGGATCTCCCCGGCGGCTTCCTGCACGAGGACGAGCTTCCCCTCGACGCGCTTCGCCGCGAGGTGAAGGAGGAGACCTCACTCGACATCGAGCCCGGCGCGTTCCTCGGCCATTGGCTCGAGCCGTACGACGGCCGCATCGTGCTCTGCCTCGCGTGGATTGCGCGTGCCACGGGCGAAGGTCGTGCCGGAGACGACCTCACGGAGCTGCACTGGTTCGAGCCGACGGAGCTGCCCCCGCCGAGCTTGCTCGCCTTCGCGCACTACCCGGCCGTGCTAGCCGCTGCGGTCGGGTATCAGCACTCGTAGCGCGCGGGGCTCGATCCGGAAGTCGATCGGAGTGCGCAGCGTGTCGGGCTCACCGTCCACCGCCGCTTCCAGCCGTCCCGCGCGCGCGTCGACCGCGAAGCGCTCGCCGACGCGTTCGTCCGTCCCGGCGTAGAGGTGCAGCTTCCCTTCGTCCAGGCGCTCGCGCTCGCCGATGGAGGGAAGGTCGAGCACGTAGGCGTTGTTGGCGACGAGCACGACGCGGCTCTCGACCGGCTCCCCGTCGATCGTGATCCCGAGCGGCTCTCTGTGCGTCAGCACGATCGCCCACGACCGCAGTCGCGCGAAAGCCTCGCGCCGGCGGCGGTGACGTTCGCGGCGGTGCACGAGCCGCGCGTAGAGACCGAGCGACACGTTGTTGAGGAAGAGCCGATCGTCGGCGCGGCCGACGTCGATGCGCCGCTCGCTGCCGCCGAACGCGCGCAAGGCGCCGACGGGATCGTCCCGGTCGAGGCCGAGGTCGCGCGCGAAGTGGTTGCGCGTGCCAAAAGGAACGCACACGAAGGCTGCGTCTCGCTCGAGCGCGACCTCGGCGACGGCGGCGAGCGAGCCGTCGCCGCCCGCGACGCCGAGCGCGTCCGCCGAGCTGGCGCGCGCGACTTCCCTCGGCTCCTCTCCCTGCCGCAGCACGTGCGTGTCCAGGCCGAGCGCCCGCGCCTCGGCAACGAGCTCATCCGCGCTCGGAGAGCCGCGCCCCGACCGCGGGTTCACGATCAAAAACCCGTTCAGAGCGACCAGTATGGGACTCGCGGTCGCTCGAATGAGCCGTTCGGCCCATGGTGCCGTCCGGTTCGGATGCCGATATTTACAGCGATGAGTGAGCGCGGCCTCCACCAGATCGAGGACGACCTGAGCGATACGTGGCTCGAGGATTGGGCCGGCGCCGGGGTTGCCGAGATCGAAGCACTTCTCGCCAAGCATGCGGCGTTTCTGAGCTTCCTCGACGCGCAAGACGCCTAGCGTTTAGAACGCGCCGGGAGCGGTAACCCGGGTAGCGATGAAGCTCAGCTACCTGTGGCGTGGGCTTCCGGGACATCCGCTCCACCCACCGCTGACCGACGCGACGATCGGCATCTACACGTTCGCGACGGTCGCCGGCCTGATCGAGGTGCTCGGCATCACGGAGCGCAACGGGGCAATCGGCTGGTGGCTCGGGCTGATCTTCGGATTGGTCGCGACCGTGCCGACTGCGCTCACGGGTCTCGCGGACTGGTTGACGATCAAGTGGCGCAGCGATCTGTGGTGGACGGCGACATACCACCTCCTGTCGATGGTGACAGCCACCGTCTTCTTCGGGCTCGCCGCGATCTTCGGTCACGACTCGTACACGAACGCCGACGTCAGCAGCGGCGCGTTCGTGCTGACCGTGATCGGGTTCGGCTGCCTGACGCTCGGCGGCTGGCTGGGCGGCTCGATCGTCTACGTGCACGGAATGCGCGTGCTCAACCTGCTGCACGAGCCGACCGAGCGAGCGGTTGCCCCGGTCGCACACCCCGAAAAGGAAATGGCCGAGGGGGGCTAGGCCCCCCTCCGGTTCTACGCCTCGGTCAGTCCGAGTGCTCGCTCGAGCGCCGGCTTCGGCTGCGCGCCGACCGCTGCCGCCGTCGGCTGGCCTTCCTTGAAGAGGATCATCATCGGGATCGACTGAACGCCGTAGCGCATCGCCAGTCCCTGCTCCTCGTCGATGTTCACCTTGACCAGCTTGAGGTCGCCGTTGCGCTCGTCGACGATCTTGTCGAGCACCGGGGAGACGGCATGGCATGGGCCGCACCACTCCGCCCAGAAGTCGACGAGCACGGGCGTGTCGCTTCGGAGCACCTCCTGCTCGAAGCTGTTTTCAGTCACTGCAGTTGACATGGGCTCCTTCCTACCTGGTCCTACGGTCGTACCCCGATGGAAACGCTCCGGAACCCCGCGGTAATCCCTCCCTAGAATCGAAGCGATGTTCGAGCCGCTGCCGCAGTACCCGGACCATCCCGCCCTGGAGAAGAGGATCCTCGACTGGTGGGATCGTGAGCGCGTCTTCGAGCAGCTGCGGGAGCGCAACCGCGGCGGTCCCACGTGGAGCTTCATGGACGGCCCGATCACGGCGAACAACCCGATGGGCATCCACCACGCCTGGGGCCGGACGCTGAAGGACGCGTTCCAGCGCTACAAGGCGATGCGCGGCCACGACCTGCGGTACCAGAACGGCTTCGACTCGCAGGGCCTTTGGGTCGAGGTCGAGGTGGAGAAGTCGCTCGGCCTCAAGTCGAAGCGCGAGATCGAGGAGTACGGCCTCGCCCAGTTCGCCGAGCGCTGTAAAGAGCGCGTCGCGCACTACGGCAGGGTCATGATCGACCAGTCGCGCCGCCTCGGCATGTGGATGGACTGGGGCAACGACTACTACACGTTCAGCGACACCAATATCGAGTACATCTGGGGCTTCCTGAGGGAGTGCCATGCGCGCGGATGGCTGTACAAGGGGCACCGCTCGACGCAGTGGTGCCCGCGTTGTGGGACCTCGCTGTCACAGCACGAGCAGGCGGGCGAGGACAAGTACGTCGAGCTGACGCACCCCTCGCTGTACGTCCGTTTCCCGCTACGCGGCCGCGGCGGCGAAGCGGTCGCAGTCTGGACGACGACGCCGTGGACTCTGCCGGCCAACGTCGCCGCGGCGGTGAAGCCGGACGGCGAGTACGGGCTCTTCGACGGGGCGTGGTGGCTGCGGGAGCTCAAGCCCGATGCCACGCCGGATCGCGTCGTCCGCGGCGAGGAGCTCGTCGGGCTCGAGTACGACGGCCCGTTCGACGAGCTTCCGGCGCAGGAAGGCATCACACATCGAGTGATCCCGTGGGACGACGTCGCGACGAACGAAGGGACGGGTGTGGTTCACATCGCGCCGGGCTGCGGCGCGGAGGACTTCGAGCTCTCGCGCGTGCACGACCTCCCGGTCGTCATGCCCATCGACGAGTCGGGTCACCTGCTGCCGCGCTTCGCCTCGTTCGCCGGCATGACGACGGATGACGTCGCCGGCCCCGTCGTCGAGTCGCTGCGCGAGCGCGGGCTGCTGATCGACGCCGGCGAGATCACCCACCGCTATCCGATCTGCTGGCGCTGCTCGACGCCGCTCCTGTTCCGGATCGTGGACGACTGGTTCATCTCCTGCGACGAGATCCGGCAGCCGCTCCGCGACGCGAATGCGACGGTCGACTGGACGCCGTCCTTTTACTCGAAGCGGATGGACGACTGGCTCGTGAACATGGGCGACTGGAACATCTCGCGCAAGCGCTACTTCGGCCTGCCGCTGCCGTTCTACCCGTGCGAGTGCGGCGAGCTGAACGTGATCGGCTCGCGCGCGGAGCTCGAGGAACGAGCGACGACCGGCATCGACGGCCTGAAGGAGCTGCACCGCCCGTGGATCGACGACGTGCTGATCGCGTGCGGCAAGTGCAGCGCGGAGGTGCGGCGCATCCCGGAGGTCGGGGACGCGTGGCTCGACGCCGGCATCGTCCCCTTCTCGACGCTCGGTTGGCAGAGCGCGGCGTGGAAGGAACACGGGTACGCGACCGGGGCATCGGCCGAGCTCTCCGGTGCCGACCTGCCGGACCACACGTACTGGGAGAAGTGGTTCCCCGCCGACTGGGTCTCGGAGAGCCGCGAGCAGATTCGACTGTGGTTCTACTCGCAGTGCTTCATGGCAGTCACGCTCGTGGGGCGGTCGCCGTATCGCGCGGTGCTGACGTACGAGCGCGTTCGCGACGAGACCGGCCGTGAGATGCACAAGTCGTGGGGCAACTCGATCGAGGCGAACGAGGCGTTCGAGCGGATGGGCGCCGACATCGTGCGCTGGCTGTATTGCGAGCAGGTCCCGAGCCAGAACATCAACTTCGGCTACGGGCCGGCGAACGAGGTCAAGCGGCGATTCCTGACGCTGTGGAACTCGGTCTCGTTCTTCGTCACCTACGCGAACATCGAGGAGTTCACGCCGGCGTACGGCGATCTGATCGGCGGGCCGCCGCCCGGCAATCCGCTCGACGAGTGGGTGGTCGCGCGCACGCGCCAGCTCGTCGCCGAGGCGACCGACGGGTTCGACCGCTACTGGACGCCGGCCGTCACGCGCGCGTTCGAGGCATTCGTCGACGACCTCTCGAACTGGTACATCCGCCGCTCGCGCCGCCGCTTCTACTCGTTCGACGAGGCGGCGTTCCGGACGCTCTGGTACGCCCTCGTCCAGTCGCTGCGCGTCGTCGCGCCGGTGCTCCCTTTCGTCACCGACCACCTGTGGCGGAACCTCGTCGCCGGCGTCTGCGAGGGGGCGCCCGACTCCGTGCACCTCGCCGGCTGGCCGGAGACGGCGCCTCCGGACGCGGAGCTACTTGCCGAGATCGCGGAGCTGCGCCGGGTGGTCGAGCTGGGGCGCCAGGCACGGGCGACGTCGGGAGTGA
>JBJMJL010000055.1:0-22834 GCA_045806365.1 Gaiellaceae bacterium | reverse complement strand
GTTCCGCGCGGCGGGTCGGGCCGTGAACGCCGGCGCCGCGCTGCCGCGAGTGCCGCCGCCGAAGCGCCGAGCAGCCCGCCGACAACGAACGAGCTGAGACGGCCGCGCCTCTGCTCGCCGTCCATGGGACGATCGTAGCTCCATGCTCGTCGTCACTCTCGGCGATCTCCTGCTCGACGTGATCGTGCGCCTCCACGAGCCGCTCGCGACTGGCTCGGATGCGAACGCAGCTACGCAGACGTCGGCCGGCGGACAGGCTGCGAACGTTGCAGCGTGGGTCGGCGCGCTCGGAGCGCGGGCGCGCTGCGTGGCGCGACGCGGCGACGATCTCGCGGGGACGCTGGTCGCCGGGGAGCTCGAGAGCCGCGCCGTCGAGCTGGTCGGGCCCGCTGCGGGCCAGACCGGTGTGGTCGTCTCGATCGTCGGCGCGGACGGCGAGCGGACGATGGCCTCCGACCGCGGGACCGCGACATTGCTCGAACCAGACGGCCTCGACCCGGCCTGGTTCGCATGCGACTGTCTGCACATCTCCGGCTACGCCCTCCTCGCCTCGCCGATCGACACGGCGGCGATACGCGCCGCCGAGCTGGCGCGTGCGAACGGCGCGCGGGTGAGCCTCGACCTCTCTGCGTGGACGCGCATCAGGGAATCGGAGAACTTCCGCGAGCACGTCGCGACGATCGCTCCCGACATCGTCTTCGGCGACGAACGCGAGTGGCAGGAGGCCGGCACGTTCGCCGGAACGCGAATCGTCAAGCGCGGCGCGGAAGGCTTCGACGTCGTCCGCGGCGAGGCGTTCGAGCGGTGCCAGGCACTGGACACGCCTGTCGTGGACACGACAGGGGCAGGTGACGCGCTCGCCGCCGGCTTTCTCGTCGGCGGCGCGGCGCTCGCCCTCGAGGCCGCAACGCGCTGCGTTGCGCAAGTCGGGGCGATGCCGTGATCGAAATCGCCGACGAGATCCGCGCCGCACGCGCGGTCGTCGCACTCGAGACGACGCTGATTGCACACGGGTTTCCACCCGGCGAAGGTGCCGCCGTCGGGCACGAGGCAGAAGAGGCCGTACGCGCGGCCGGCGCGGTCCCCGCGACTATCGGCGTGCTCGACGGCAAGATCCGCGTCGGCCTTGCGGCGGAGGAGCTCGAACGGTTCGACGCGTCCGCGCGGAAGGTCGGCCCGCGCGATCTCGCCGCAGCCGTCGTCCAGCGCGCGGTGGGCGCGACGACCGTCGGCGGGACGCTCGCGGTCTGCCGCGCCGCCGAAATCCACTTCATGGGCACCGGCGGCCTCGGCGGGGTTCATCGCGGCTATCCGTTCCCGCCCGACGTCTCCGCCGACCTGGGCGAGCTGGCCCGGACCGCGACGCTCGTCGCGTCGGCGGGAATCAAGTCGCTGCTCGACGTGGCGGCGACGCTGGAGGTGCTCGAGACACTGGGCGTGCCGGTGCTCGGCTACCGCACCGACGAGCTGCCGCTGTTCTATTCCGCGACCGGCGGTCCGCCTGTGCCCGCGCGTGTCGAGACGGCAATGGAGGCAGCCGAGATCGCCGGCGCCCACTGGGAGCTCGGAGGAGGCGGCCTTCTCCTGACGCAACTCCCACCCACGAGCCTCGACGAGATCGAGCCGCTGATCGAGGAGGCGCTCGAAGAAGCCGGGCGCCACGCAGTGGAGGGCCAGACCGTGACGCCGTTCGTCCTCTCGTTCCTGCACGAGCGCAGCGGCGGCCGGACCCTCGCGGCGAACCGCGAGCTCGTCGTCGCGAACGCACGGCTCGCAGCGGAGGTGGCCGTCGCGTGGACGAGCTGACGTTCGACTTCCCCGGCCTGCGCGTCGGCGTGGCCGAGTACGAGGAAGGACCGACCGGCTGCACCGTCTTCCACTTCACCGGCGGCGCCATGCTCGAGCGCGACGTTCGCGGCGGCTCGCCGGGGACCTTCGGCGATCTCGACTGGGTCGACGCGATCTGCCTCGCCGGCGGTTCGCTCTACGGCCTCGAAGCGTGCACCGGCGTCGCGGCCGAGCTCTTCGAACAGCGGAACTTCGACACCGGCTGGTCCTCGATCGCCGACGTCACCGGCGCGATCATCTTCGACTTCGGGCCGCGTCAGAACGCGATCTATCCGGACAAGGAGCTCGGACGTGCGGCACTGCGTGTGGCACGCGAGGGCTCCTTCCCCCTCGGACGTCGGGGTGCGGGCCGCTCGGCAACGGTCGGCAAGACGTTCGGCTTCGAGCTGGCCGAGCCCGGCGGGCAAGGCGGCGCCTTCCGGAAGGTCGGAGCGACCAGGATCGCCGTGTTCACCGTCGTGAACGCCGTCGGTGCGGTGGTCGATCGCGACGGCACGGTCGTCCGCGGGCACTTCGACCGGCCGACGGGCGCGCGCCGCGCGCTCGTCGACGGAATCGAGGCGCGCATGACCGGCGGGAACACGACGCTGACCGTCGTGGCGACGAACGAGAAGCTCGACCGCTGGCTCCTCCGGCAGCTCGCACGCCAGGTGCACACGTCGATGGCGCGCGCAATCCATCCGTTCCACGCGCTCACCGACGGCGACGTCCTCTTCGCCGCGACGACCAACGAAGTGGAGAACGAAGCGCTCGACAGCCTCACTCTCGGGGTGATCGCATCGGAGCTGGCCTGGGACGCAGTGCTCGCGGCGGTCGAATAACACCTACACTGCAAGAAGTGCCACGCGGTTACGAAGACGGTCCGGTCGCCGAAGCCGCGCAAGCGAGGCGTGACATGCTCGACCGCGGCGAGCCACTCGATTCGGAACGGCGAGGCGTTGACCGACGAGCGGTCTACGGATCGACGCCGGACCAGCCCGAGAAGCACTTCCTCGGCTGGGCCGATCAGGTGAACGCGGACGAGCTCTTCGCGTCAGGTGACGCCTGGGGCATCAGCGTCCTCCGTCACCCGGGATAGGCCCGCCGGCGCCGCAAGATAGGCCTTCCGGCCCATTGCACGGCCCGGGTCAGGGCGGCACCTTGGGTCGGTGCACCTCTTCTCCCGCACCGAGCTCCTGGCCTGGATGGTCGCCCTCTTCGTGATCGAGATCCTCCACCTGAAGTGGATCTGGCTGTCCGAGTGGAGCTGCCGCCGCTGCGACCGCAAGAACCTGGAATGTGGCTGTCCAGGTCGTTGGATCAAGTACCTCTGAGCCACGACGCATTCCGACGCGTCCTGGGGTCAGACCCGTGGACCTGTCCTGTTTAGCCGACTGCGGTCAGGAACTCGTCGATCGTCAGCGCCGTGAGCGTGCGGATCTTCGTGCTGCCGCGGGCGCCGAGGGCCACTGAGACCCGCGCGATTGTCGCGGAGTCGGGCGCTTCGACGACGTTGACGAAGTCGTACTCGCCGAGCGTCGCCCACTGGTGGACGACCCTCGCGCCGAGCTCCTCGACGTCCTTGTTGACCTCGCGCAGCCGGTCAGGGTTCGACTTCAGCGTCTGCACGCCCTGCGCCGTCAGACTGGAAAGAAGAATGTAGGTCGCCATTGGGCCTCCTCCTCGCTCGGGGGCCCGACTCTACTCGCGCTGCCTGGTCGACGTAGAGCACCGCAGCGCCCAGGACGAAGACCGGGGCCAAGACAACAATCGCCAGCACCGCGGCGACATGCAATGCCTGGCCGCTGCCCTCACGGATCGCGAAGAACAGTACGAGACCTGTCAGGACGATCGTGATCGCGAGCGTCAGGAGCGAGCCGAACGCGTGCACGTAGTCCGCACGTCCGAGCTGCACCCCGCGTCGTAGCGCGTCGGCGTAGCCGCGACGCTCCACCAGAGCCGCCGGGACGGCCAAGCCGACGAGCGCGAGCCACGCGAGCGCGAGCGGGTAGATCCCACCGAAAACCCAGAGGCGCGCAACGCAGACCGGGAGGAATGCCACGAACCCGACGGCGAGCGCGACTCCGACGTAGCGTCCGCGCGCGATTGGTCGTACCAACGCGACAGCGCCCGCGTACGACGCAGCGAGCGTGATGGGCCCGAGCCCGAGCACGACCGCGAATCGGTCCGCGCCATCGAGCTCGGTGGCTGCGACCAGGAGCAGGGCCGGCCCGACCCCGAGAGCGAGCGATGGCCAGAAGCGGGCGCCGTAGAGGCGGATCGCCTCCGCCACCAGCTGTCCGACCGTGCGCGTCTCCGGAGGGAGCGGCGGCGGAAGTTGACTTCGTGACACGCCGTCGAATCTAGCGCGGGAAGCCGGGAAAGACCGGACGCCCGTCCACCCAGTCCACTTCCAGGACGACGCGCGAATGCTGGAGCGCTTCCAGATGCGCAGCGACCTTGCGCGTGCGCGTGTCGATCACGTCGCCCGCGTCGCCGACGTAGAGGAAACGTCCGTCCGCACTGTGCGTGAGCGAGCCGATCTGCGCGAGCGTCTCCTCCAGGCGGACGTCCTCGACGCGGCGCGGCGGGCCGTCCGGAAGCGCGCTGACATCGAAGACGTGCACGCTCCGATTCGGGGCGTCGAGGACCCAAAGCTCGGGACGATCCGGCGCGAGCGACAACCCGTGACTGGGCGGATTCGGCCCGAAGCGCGGGTTCCAGGTGAAGCCCTTGAAGTGCACGACGTAACTCGTCCCGCCGGTGCGCAGGTCGATCACGCGGAAGCCCAGCAGCCCGCGCTGCGTGACATACATGACCTGGTGCTCGGCATCCGTCACGTTGACGATGTCGGAGGCGAACGGCACGAGCCCGCCCTTGCGCAGTCGACTCGTGCCCAGGTCAACCGTGTACGGGCCGGACGACGTGCGCACCGCGACGTCACCCTGGAGAGGCGCTGCGTACAGGATCGACCGCGCCGCAGACAGTCGCAGCGCTCCGACCAGCTTGTTCTCATCGTCGATGGCGAAGAAGCACGCCGCACGATCGGGGAACACGACCGCGTAGCGATGCGAGTCCCCGTCGGTCGGAGCCCTCCAGTCGGGGACGCCGGAAACGAAGCAGGGCGGGACCTTCTCCGAGCTGAAGTAGACGGTGAGCCCGACGACGATGCCGACGGCCGCTAGCACGAGTGCGGCGACTCGCAGCCAGACACGCCGCGTCAACGGAGCTCTGCCAGCAGGAGTCGCAGCGATCGGTCGAGCGCCGCCAGCGCGTCGTCAAAGAGCCAGCGGGATCGGTCGCGCTCGTCGACGAGGTTGGAGACGGTCCGCAGCTCGAGAGCAGGGACGCCGGCGAGCTCGGCGGCGCGAAGCACTGCGAAGCCCTCCATTGCCTCCACCTCGCAAGCCGTCCCGCCGCCGATCGCGGCGCAGGTCGCGATCGGGCAAACGTGCGCGCCGGGCAGCGCGCGCTGCGCCGCGGCGAGCAAGGCCGGATCGGGAAAGACTCGCTCGACGCGCGGCAGAATCGCGCCGGGATCAGCGGCGATGTCGCAGTAGATCGCCTCAGACCCGAGCACGACGGCCGGTGGGCTCAGCGTCTTCGCACCGGCGATTCCCACGTTCAGGAGGGCGGCAGGCTTCTCCGACGCAAGGGCACGAGCCGTGGCCGCCGCAGCCTCCACCGGCCCGATCCCGCACGCGAGCACCGAAGCCCCATCAGCTCCCGCGAGCTCGCGTTCCGTCGCAGCCACAACGAGGATCACGCTCCGAACGCTAACCGCGCAAGATTCGCGACCGGGCGGCATCTCAATGAACAGCCGCAGGAAAAACCGTCGCCGGCCCGCCGCAGGCCGGCGGCGAACAACCTAGAAAAGGCCGTCCGCCGCAGGGGCGGCCTTTCCATGCCCTGTACCCCAGGTGGGGGATTTGCGCATCGGCCTGCAAGATCTGCGCCCTTCGCGCGTCTCAGATGGGAACAGCCGCATCCGGAGGTAAGAGATGTACGCCGCACAGATCCAAACGGGGGAGCTGAAGGCGCAGGACCTGCCGACCACTTACGGTGATTGGAGCGACTACGCACGGTTCGCCGTCACGTTCGCCCCGAAGGATCGTGAGGGCTGCAGGGAGTACGCAACCAGCGCGTTCGCGCGCTGGCGCAGGTCGGGCGAGGTGCCGCGGACGATCCAGGAGCTCCGCGCGTGCCTCTGGTTCGAGCAGCGCAGGTGGCGCTTCATGGGCCGCGAGCCGGACGCCGAGGGAATGCAGTACGCAGCAGCGCTGATCCGCGCTATGCGCTCCCAGTTCTAGGTCAAGGCGCCGACTCGGCGGCGCCGCATAGAGGTCGCGCGGGCTTGGCTCGCGCGACCGTCTTGACTAACGAACTGGGTGACGTGCCCTTTGCCGCGAACCTGCACGCTCTAGAGACCCCTGGTAAGCACTGCCGCAGTCACCGTGTCGTCGATCGACGACACCGGTGACTCGCGTCCGACCCAGGGCTCGCCGCCGAAGTAGCGAATGAAGATCCTCTCCGCCGTCCGCGTGGCCAGCGCCTGCGTCGTCAGCGTCGGGTTGGGGCCGCCGAGCGCGTTCGGAAGCGCGGAGTTGTCGGCGACGAAGAGGCGTTCGACCCAACGTGATTCGGCGTCGGCCGTCAGGACCGGGCCGATGCGCATCGTGCTGTGGATGTGGAGCAGCACGGGCGCCCAGTTCATGCGCACGATCTCGCGCGCGCCGGCTGCGCGCAGGATCTCGGCCGCGCGCGCCGCGAGGAAGTCGCGGTTGGCAAGCGTGCGCGCCGTGCGGCGACGCAGCTCGATGCGCGCGACCGGTCCGTGCGCATCCGCCGTCATCGCGCTCGAAAGCGTCACGCGGTTTTCCGGGACGACGTCGTCGTCCGTGATCACTGCGATCGACATCAGCCGGTCGACGTTCGACAGGAAACGAGCCAGCCGGGCGCCGTGCAGGCGCCGGCCCGGCTCCTCGCTGTCGGTCAGCCCCTGCGCCTGCAGGCCCGGCCCGACGCCCGCCTGCTCGATCGAGCCGTGGCCGGGGAAGTCGGCACGCGCCGCCGATGTCGGCCCTTTGCTCGAGCCCGTGTAGTGCGCGAAGCGTCCGACGACGAAGTCGAGGTAGTGATCGGTCAGCCCGCGCCCCACCTCGTCGCCGGGATTCGGCAGGCCGCTGTTCAGCCACAGCCGCGGCGTCTCGATCGGCCCGGCCGCGAGCACCACTGCCTTCGCCTCCTCCGTCGTGAGCACGCCTGTGCGCGTGTTGCGCCAGGTGACGCCGCGCGCAACTCCGCCGGCCGTCTCGATCTTGACGGCGAACGCGTCGGCGACGAGCGTCGCAGCTTTCCCCCGCGTCCAGCGGTCCGCGGTGAGTGCCATGGGCACGTAACTGACGTGTGTCGAGCGCTTCGCCTTCAGGTTGCGCGGAGCTTTCAGCGGCAGGAAGCAGCCCTGCGGGCAGTGGCCACAGAAGGTGCAGCCCTTCGCGCGCGGATAGACGAGCCGCTTCGCGTCGCTCGTCCGCCCGGCCGTCCCGTGCGGCTGCAGGATCGCGTTCTGCTGCGGGCGGCACGCGGGCCCGGAGATGTCCTTCGAGCTCTGCGTCGGCAGCCCGGCCTTCGTCGCCGCGCGCAGGAACAGCTCTTCCTTCGTCCCCATCGCCGCGGTCTGCACGGGCAGCGTGTGCTCGACCCACTCGTAGTACGGGATCAGGTCGCGGTACGTCAGCTCGCCGGCGAGCGCATCGGGCATCGCGCGCGGCGAGTTGCCGAAGTAGTGGACGGTCGACCCGCCGACGCCGGCCGTCTGCCAGATGAACGAGTTCTGCGCGAGGTCGCGCGGCCACGGCGGCTGCGTGCGATCGCTCGGGCCGAAGCGAAAGATGCCCGTGGCCGGGTTGTTGGCGGTGTTCTCGTCGTGCGACCACTGATGCTCGATGTCCGTCCACGCCGGGCCCGCCTCGAGGAGCAGGACGTCGAGACCGCGCGCGGCCAGCTCCTTCGCGACGACGGGGCCGCCGGCGCCCGCGCCGACGACGACCACGTCATGCACGCCAGTAGCCTTTGAATTCCTTGTGACCGTGCGCCAGCTTGCGGCGCGCAGAGTACGCGAGGAATGCGGTCAGGTCCTGCAGGTTCCCGACCAGGAAGCGAATCGAGCCGGCGCTCTCGACGGGGAGGCGCTCGAGCGTCTCGAACACTTGCGCTCTCTGCGCCGCCGACAGCTGCGCGAACGTCGCGCCCGGCTTCACCTGCGCCGCGCCGCCGTCGAGGATCGCGGCTGCCGTCGCCGAGAACGGCTGGGCGCCGGGGAGAAAGCGGTCGAGCGTGCGAGTCAGCCGCGCGGTCGCGCCGGCGCGCAGCTTCTTGTCGGGGACGACGAAGTCGACAAGCGCCGCCAGCGTCCCCTGTGACGCCGCGACCGCTTCCTCCACCCAGCGCAGCCGCGTCGCGACGGCGAAGACCAGTGCGCGCTTCAGGAGCTCCGCGCGAGAGAGCCTCACCCGCGCGCGATCACCTCGCGGTCCGGGTCGTCCGCCGGATCGCCTTCGGGCAGCACGTCGTGCGCCCACTCGCTCTGCTTCCACTGCGGGACCGGCGTCTCGCATTCCGATTTGGGCACGAACCTCGAACGCGCGACGAGCTTGTACTCGTGGATGTAGCGCGGACAGTTCGGGAACACCTCCGTCGCGTTCACGCGGACGACCAATTGCGCCTCGGGGTACTCGGCGAGCAGCGGGTCGGCGTCGTCCACCGTCGCCGTCCCGTTCAGACGCATGCGTTTCCGTCCCTCGAGGTCGATGAAGAGGAGCCCGACGCTTCCTGTCGCGAGGACGTTGCCCGCCGTGAGGTACATGCCGTTGCCGTCGTAGACCGGGAACGCGAGCGTGCGCTCGTCCAGCACCCGCACGAAGCCCGGCTCGCCGCCCTTGTACGAGCATTGCGGGCGCCCCTGCTCGTCGACCGTCGCGATGAAGAACATGTCGCGCGCCTCGATGAAGGCCCGGTCGTCGGCGTCGATACGGTCGCGGACGATGCGCTCCTCGATGCGGTCGGCGAGACGGCGCGTGTCGAAGCGGTCCTGCAGCTTCCGGCTCTCCTCGTGATACAGACCCACGTCGAAGATTCTACGATTGTGGCTATGGGATTCCACGTCGCCGACGAATCGAAGCTCGAATGGACGGAGCGGCCGCCCGCCGTCGAGGGTCAGCAGCCGCGGGGCTACATCGAGGTCACCGACGCTGCCGAGCTCCAGAACAGCCGCGCGCGGCTCTGGCGCTACCCGCCGAAGACGCGCGGGCGTCGGCACGCGGACAAGGTGCAGGAAGAGGTCTTCGTCGTGCTCTCAGGGATGCTGACGATGCTGCTCGGCGACCCGCCCGAGCGCGTCGACGTCGGACCGCAGAGTGTCGTCGCCGTCGAGCCGAACACGCCGCTGCAGGTGCGCAACGAGGGCGAGGAAGACCTCGTCCTCTACATCTACGGCGCGCCGGCCGAGCAGGGCGGCGCCGACTTCTTCGACGACATCCCCGAGCTGTAGCTACTTCTGCCAGACGGCGACGAGCTTCGTGCTCTCGCTCGTGAACGGCTCGGCCTTCCAGCCGCTCCAGCGCTCGCGCAACGTCATCCCCGCGATGCGCGCCATCAGATCGAGCTCCGAAGGCCAGACGTACCGGAACGGGCCCCACGACCTCTCGAACTCCCCGTCCCGCTTGGTGTAGTGATGCGAGACCAACCCCTGGTTCACGACGTCGTACTCATCGATGCCGATGTGCGTTTCGCCGAAGTCGAAGATGCGCAGCGTCTCGCCGAACGGCAGGCGCTGTAGATCCGGAAGCCCGACCTCGATCACGAAGCAGCCGCCCGGGTCGAGATGCGCGGCGACGTTCTCGAAGCACGCGACCTGCGCCTCTTGCGTGGTCAGGTTCATGATCGTGTTGCAGACGAGATAGGCGAGCGTGAACGTGGCGTCGACCTTCGTCGTCGCGAAGTCGCCGATCGTGATGCCGATCTCCTCGGCGCCCGGTTTCTCCTGGAGCTTCTTGACCATCGCCTCCGAGAGATCGATGCCGTGGACCCGTAGGCCCCGCTGCGCGAGCGGCACGGCAACGCGGCCCGTGCCGATCCCGAGCTCGAGCACCGGGCCGCCGCGTGCCCGCTCGACGAGAAAGTCGAGAGTTGGGCCGAGCACGTCCGGCTCGAATCCCGACACCTCCTCGTCGTACCGCTCGGCGATCTGCTCGCCGAAGTAGTTCTCAGGCAACGGCCGGCTCGCGGGCGCCGGTGCGTGCGAACACCAGCTCGCCGTCGCGGGCGTCGACGCGCACCGTGTCGCCGTCGGCGAAGTCGCCCTCGAGCAGCCGGAGCGCGAGCGGGTTCTCGACCGTGCGCTGGATCGCTCGCTTGAGCGGGCGCGCGCCGTAGGCCGGATCCCAACCCGCGTCGGCGAGCGCCTCCTTCGCGTCGTCCGTCAACTCGAGCTCGATGCCGCGCTCGGCCAGGCGCTCGCGCAACCGTGCGAGCTGCAGGTCGACGATCTCGCCGAGCTGCTCCCGCGACAGCACCCTGAACTCCACGATCTCGTCGATCCGGTTGAGGAACTCGGGTCGGAAGACCTCGCGCATCTGCTCGCCCGAGCGCAGGTTCGAGGTCATGATCAGGACCGTGTTGCGGAAGTCCACCGTGCGGCCGTGGCCGTCGGTCAGTCGTCCGTCGTCGAGGATCTGCAGCAACACGTCGAAGACCTCGTTGTGCGCCTTCTCGATCTCGTCGAGCAGGATCACCGAGTACGGACGGCGGCGCACCGCCTCCGTGAGCTGCCCGCCCTCTTCGTAGCCGACGTAGCCGGGCGGCGCGCCGATCAGGCGCGCCACCGTGTGCCGCTCCTGGTACTCGGACATGTCGAGCCGCACCAGCGCGCGCTCGTCGTCGAACATGAACTCTGCGAGCGCGCGCGCCAGCTCCGTCTTGCCGACGCCCGTCGGGCCGAGGAAGACGAACGAGCCGATGGGCCGGTTCGGATCCTGCAGCCCCGTGCGCGCACGCCGGAGCGCGTTCGCGACCGCCTCGACCGCCTCGTCCTGGCCGACGACGCGCTGGTGGAGCCGCTCCTCCATGTGGACCAGCTTCTCGGTCTCGCCTTCGAGCAGGCGGTCGACCGGGATCCCGGTCCACCGCGCCACGACGGCGGCGACGTCGTCCTCGTCGACCTCCTCCTTGACCATCGCGGCGTCGACACGCGCGTCGCGCTCCTCCAGCTCCCGCTCGAGAGCGGGAAGCTCGCCGTGGCGAATCTCTGCGGCCCGGTTGAAATCCCCGGCGCGCTCCGCGCGCTCGTACTCCATGCGCAGCTCGTCGATGCGCTGAGTGATCTCCTTGACGCGGTCGAGCGCCTCCTTCTCCTTCTGCCAGCGCGCCTGCAGCGCGCCGCGGCGTTCCTTCGCCTCGGCGAGCTCGCGCTCGAGCGGCTCACGCGCCTCCTTCGACTCCTTCGCCATCGCCGCGAGCTCGATCTCGAGCTGGCGGACACGCCTGTCGGCCTCGTCGAGCTCGATCGGGCTGGAGTCGATCTCCATCCGCAGTCGCGAGGCAGCTTCGTCGACGAGGTCGATCGCCTTGTCGGGCAGGAAGCGATCGGCGATGTAGCGGTCCGAGAGCACCGCGGACGCAACGAGGGCCGCGTCCCGGATGCGCACGCCGTGATGCGCCTCGTAGCGCTCCTTCAGGCCGCGCAGGATGGCGATCGTGTCCGCGACCGACGGCTCGCCGACGAAGATCGGCTGGAAGCGGCGCTCGAGCGCCGCGTCCTTCTCGATGTGTCGCCGGTATTCGTCGAGTGTCGTCGCGCCAATACAACGCAGCTCGCCGCGCGCGAGCATCGGCTTGAGCAGGTTGCCCGCCGATACGGCGCCTTCGGCGGCGCCCGCGCCGACGATCGTGTGCAGCTCGTCGATGAACAGGATGATCTGGCCTTCCGCGCTCTTGATCTCGTTGAGCACGGCCTTGAGCCGCTCCTCGAACTCGCCGCGGTACTTCGAGCCGGCGATCAGGGCGCCGATGTCGAGCGCCCACACGCGCTTCCCCTTCAGCCCTTCGGGGATGTCGCCCGCGACGATCCGCTGAGCGAGCCCTTCGGCGATCGCCGTCTTGCCGACGCCGGGGTCGCCGATCAGCACCGGGTTGTTCTTCGTGCGGCGCGAGAGGACCTGGATCACGCGGCGAATCTCCTCGTCGCGGCCGATGACCGGGTCGAGCTTGCCGTCCTCGGCCGCCGCCGTCAGGTCACGGCCGAACTTCTCGAGCGCCTGGTACGTCTCCTCCGGGTCCTGCGACGTCACGCGCTGACCTCCGCGCACCGCCTTGATCTTCGCCTCGAGCTGGTCGCGCGGCACGACGTCGAGCGCGAGCAGCAGGTGCTCGGTCGACACGTAGTCGTCCTCCATGCGGCGCGCCTCGTCGGCCGCCTGGTCGAGCACGCGCGAGAACGCAGCGGAGACGTTGGGCTGCTGCTGCATGCCCTGTACTGCCGGCTTGCCGCGCAGCGCCGCGTCCGCCTCGGCTCGGAGCACGGCCGCGTCGGGGACGAGCTGCTGCGGCAACTCCTGATCGAGCAGCGCCAGGATCAGGTGCTCCGGATACAGCTCGGGGTTGCCCATGCGTCGCGCGAGCTCTTGCGCCGCCGCGACGGCCTCCTGCGACTTGAGTGTCAGCTTGTTGAAGTCCATCTCAGTGCTTTCGTGTCGGAACGAGGTCGACGGGCGGCTTCCAGAGGACGACGTCGCGCCGGTCCTGCTTGTGCACCTCGTTGATCGCCGCGCGCATTTCGCCCTCCATCCGGTCGAGCCGCCTACGCATGCGCATCAGCTCGTCCTGCAGGCGCATCACGTGCTCGACGCCGGCGAGGTTGAGCCCGAGCTCGTTCGTCAGGCGCTGGATCAGTCGCAGCCGCTCGAGATCGGCCTCCGAGTAGAGGCGCGTGTTGCCCGCCGTTCGCTTCGGGCGAATCAGGCCCTTGTTTTCGTAGATGCGCAGGGTCTGCGGGTGCATGCCGACGAGCTCGGCGGCGACCGAGATCATGTAGCGGGGTCGGGCGTCCATCAGCGGCCTTCCTCCTTGTAGCGCCGCAGCGCTTCGAGCTTCCGGCGCATGAGGACGAACATGGCGAGCAGACCGACCGTCCCGACGGACACGAGGATCACGGCGGCCAGCTTCATGCGAACAGCGCCCCCCGCGGGTTCTCGCGAGAAACCTTCTGCAGCTCCTCGAGCGCCTCGCGCTCCTTCTTGGTCAGCTTCTTGGGAACCGTGACGCGCAGACGCGCGATCAGGTCGCCGTTGCCACCGTCCTTCAGCTTCGGGGCGCCGTGGCCGCGGATGCGCAGCTGCCGGCCGTCCTGCGTACCGGCCGGCACCTTCAGCGACACGCGATCGCCGTACGGCGTCGGCACCTCGACGGTGGCACCGAGCGCAGCCTCGGCGTACGTGACCGGGACCTCGACGACGAGGTCCGCCCCACGCCGCTGGAACAGCTTCGACGGCTGCACGCGCGTGACGACGGACAGGTCCCCGGCAGGGCCGCCGTGCTCACCCACCTCGCCCTTGCCCTTCAGGCGGATGCGCGTCCCGTCCTTGACACCCGCCGGGATCCGCACGGTGTAGCGCTTCGTGCGCAACTCGCGCCCGCGCCCCTTGCACTTGCGGCAGGGCTTCTCGACGACGGTGCCGTTGCCACGGCACCGCGGGCACGGCTCGGACAGCGCGAACAAACCCTGGCTTTCGGAGACGACGCCGCGGCCGTTGCACTGCGGGCAGATGATCGGGGACGTCCCGGGCTCGGCGCCGGTGCCACCGCACTCGCGGCACGCCGTCGTCACCTGCACGGGAATCTTCGTCTCGAGCCCGCGCAGCGAGTCCTCGAAGGAGACGTTGACCTCCGCCTCGACGTCGGCGCCGCGCTCGGCCTGAGCGCGCCGCGTGCCGCCGCGCCCGGCGCGGCCGCCGAACAAGCCGCCGAAGAGGTCGCCGAGATCCCCGAGGTCGTTGACCGTGAAGTTGCCGCCGCCGCCGAAGTCGAAGTTGCGGGGATCGAACCGCCCAGCGCCGCGGCCGTCGGCTCCCAAGGTGTCGTACCGCTTGCGCTTCTCGGCGTCGGAGAGCACGTCGTACGCGTTCTGGACCTCCTTGAACCTCTCCTCGGCCGACGCGTCGCCCGGGTTCTTGTCCGGGTGGTACTGCGACGCGAGCTTGCGGTAAGCCTTCTTGATCTCCTCCGCCGACGCGCCCTTCTTCACGCCGAGCGTGTCGTAGAGAGTCGCCACCGCTACCTAGGCCTCGTGGATCGGCGGTCCGGCGACGACGACGCGCGCCGGCCGGAGGACCTTGTCCCCGAGCCTGTAGCCCTTCTGGACGACCTCGATGACGGAGCCTTCCTCCGCGTCCGACGGCTGCGAAAGCAGGGCCTCGTGGACGTGCGGGTCAAACGTGCCCTCCGTCTCGATCTCGGCGAGCCCTTCCTTGCTCAGCAGGTCGGCAAGCGAGCGATGCACGAGGCGGACGCCCTCTTCGAGCTTCGCCTCCTCGTGCTCGGCCGCAGCCTCCAGCGCGCGCCCGAGGTCGTCGAGGATCGGAATCAGCTCCTTGACGAGCCGCTCGTTTGCGCGCTCCGTCAGCGCCGCGTGCTCGCGCGCGTTCCGCTTGCGAAAGTTGTCGAACTCCGCGGCGAGGCGCTGGAGCCGGTCGAACAGCTCGTCGCGCTCGGCCTGGAGGACGGCGACCTCGTCGCCGCCCTCCTCGGCCTGCTCTTCGGTGACCTGAGGCTCGTCGGGCATTACGCCTTCGGAGCCTCCTGCTCCTCGTCGATCACTTCGTAGTCGCCTTCCTCGACGACTTCGTCGTCGGAGGTCGAGGCGCCGTTCCCAGAAGCGGCTTCGGTCGTCTGCTGCTGCGCGGATGCGTACACCGCCTCCGCCAGCTTGTGCGACGCCTCCTGCAGCGCGTCGGTCTTCGCACGGATGTCGGCGACGTCGTCGCCCTCGAGCGCCTGCTTCAGCTCCATGATCCGGCCCTCGATCGTCGAGGCGTCCGACTCGTCGAGTGCCGAGCGGTGCTCCTTGAGCGAGCGCTCCGTCTGGTACGCGAGCTGCTCGGCGTGGTTCTTCGTGTCCGCGACCTCGCGCAGGCGGCGTGCCTCGTCGGCGTGCGCCTCCGCATCGCGGACCATCTGCTGAACCTCGTCCTCCTTCAGGCCCGAGCCGCCCTCGATCCGGATCTGCTGCTGATTGCCGGTGCCGAGATCGCGTGCCGAGACATTGATGATCCCGTTCGCGTCGATGTCGAACGAGACCTCGATCTGCGGCATGCCGCGCGGTGCCGGCGGGATGCCGACGAGCTGGAACTTCCCGAGCGTCTTGTTGAACGTGACCATCTCGGACTCGCCCTGCAGCACGTGGATCTCCACCGACGGTTGGTTGTCCTCGGCCGTCGTGAAGGTTTCGGACTTCTTCGTCGGAATCGTCGTGTTCCGCTCAATCAGCCTCGTGAAGACACCGCCCTTCGTCTCGATGCCGAGCGACAGCGGCGTGACGTCGAGCAGGAGGATGTCCTTGACCTCGCCCTTGAGCACGCCCGCCTGAATCGCCGCGCCGACGGCGACGACCTCGTCCGGGTTCACGCCCTTGTGCGGTTCCTTGCCGATCAGCTCCTTGACCCTGTCGACGACCGCGGGCATGCGGGTCATGCCGCCGACGAGCACGACGTGATCGATCTTCGACTTGTCGAGGCCGGCGTCCTTGAGGCACTGCTCCGTCGGGCCGACGGTGCGCGCAAGCAGATCGGCGCTGAGCTCGTTCAGCTTCGCGCGGGTCAGCTGCAGGTCGAGGTGCTTCGGCCCTTCCTGCGTCGCCGTGATGAACGGCAGGTTGATCTGCGTCGTCATCGTGGACGACAGCTCGATCTTCGCCTTCTCCGCGGCCTCGTACAGACGCTGCAGCGCCATCCGGTCGGCGGCCAGGTCGATGCCCTGGTCCCGCTTGAACTCGGAGACCATCCAGTCGACGATCGCCTTGTCGAAGTTGTCGCCGCCGAGGTGGTTGTCTCCGTTCGTGGCCTTCACCTCGAAAACGCCTTCGCCGAGCTCGAGGATCGACACGTCGAACGTGCCGCCGCCGAGGTCGAAGACGAGGATCGTCTGGTCCGGGCCTTCCTTGTCCAGGCCATACGCAAGTGCGGCGGCGGTCGGCTCGTTGATGATGCGCACGACGTTGAGACCGGCGATCTTGCCGGCGTCCTTCGTCGCCTCACGCTGCGCGTTGTTGAAGTACGCGGGCACCGTGATCACCGCGTCGGTGACCGGCTCGCCGAGATATGCCTCGGCGTCCGCCTTCAGCTTCTGGAGGATCATCGCGCTGATCTCCGGCGGCGCATACTCCTTGCCGGCGGCCTTCACGCGCGCGTCGCCGTTCTGACCCTTCACGACCTCGTACGGGACGATCGTCATCTCCTCCGAGACCTCGTCCCACTTACGGCCCATGAAGCGCTTGATCGAGAAGACCGTGTTCTCCGGGTTGGTCACCTGCTGGCGCCGCGCCGGAGCGCCGACGAGCCGCTGGGCGTCCTTCGTGAACGCAACGACGGACGGCGTCGTGCGGCCGCCCTCCGCGTTCGGGATGACGGTCGGCTCGCCGCCCTCGAGCACGGCCATACAGCTATTGGTCGTGCCGAGATCGATACCGATAGTCTTGGCCATATTCGGAACTGCCTTTCCTCGTGGGTCTACTGAGAAAATCTAAGCCTGAGATTATCAAGATTCTGGCGGGATCGCTAGCCGCGTTGGCGCTGGTGGGGACGGCGACGGCGGCGCGCCCCGTCCCGCTCCGGCTCGTCCGCGTGGCCGTCGACCGCACGACGACGCAAGGCTCCCAGCACGCGACGATCGTCGAGCCCGACGCCGCCGCCGCCGGATCGCGGATCGTGACGACGTTCCAGGTCGGGCGGCTGTTCGGCGGCAGCTCGACCTCGATCGGCTTCGCGCGCTCGACGGATGCGGGCCGGACCTGGCGCTCCGGGGTGCTCGCCCCGATCGCGGGCTCGGTCAGGAGCGACCCGGTCGTCGCGTACGACGGCGTGCACGGCCGCTGGCTGATCGCCGTGCTCGTCAACAGCGCGAGCACGAGCTCGCTCGCGGTCTACACGTCGGCGGACGGCCTCGCATGGGCGCCGCCGGCGACCGCGGTCGCCTACCCGCGCGACGACTCAGGCGAGGGCACCTCGCTCGACAAGGAATGGCTCGCCTGCGACAACGCAGGCCGCTGCTACCTCGCCTACACCGACCTCGCGCACGGGCACGAGAACGTCGGCGTGCAATCGACGAGCGACGGCGGGGCCACCTGGTCGGTTCCCGTGCTGCTCGAGATCGACGCCGATCAGGTGTCGCCGGCCGTGCAGCCGGTCGTCGGGCCGAGCGGCGAGCTCGTGATCGCGTTCTTCGAGGACGGTCTCGTCGAGGCCGTCCGCTCGACGGACGGCGGCGTCACCTTCGCGCCGCGCGAGCGGATCGCCGACCTGCGCTTCGCGCCGACCCGGCCGCTGCGCGGGTTCAGCCTCCCGAGCGCGACCATCGACGGCGCCGGACAGGTGTACGTCGCATGGCCCGACTGCCGCTTCCGTGCGGGCTGCAGCGCGAACGACATCGTCTGGTCGACGTCGGCCGCACCGGGCACGTGGACGCCGGTGCGGCGGGCGACGCGCGGAACCGCGAACTTCACGCTGCCCGACATCGCGAGCGCGGGATCACGCCTCGCACTCAGCTACTACGCGCTGCGGCCGTCGGGGCTCGACGTCTATCTCGCGACGTCGAAGACGGCCGGGAGCACCTGGTCGGCCGCGCGCCGGCTGAATCCGAGACGGATGCAGCTGGCATGGCTTGCGCAGACCGCGAGCGGACGCATGGTCGGCGACTACATGGGCACGGTCTTCAGCGGAACGCGCGTCGTGACGGTGCACGTGCAGGCGCGCGCGCCGCGCGGCGGCACGCTCAACGAGGCGCTGTACGCCGCCTCGCTACCGCGGCCCTGAGCGCCGCGGCGGCGGCCGGCTCCGCCAGCAGGATCCCGCCCATGATCGCGGCGCAACCAGTCCAGCCCCACGCGCCGAGCCGGTCGCCCGCGAGGGTGATGCCGAACAGCGCGGCAAAGACGGGCTCCATCGTGAATGCGAGCGCCGTGCGCGTCGCCGACGTGCGCCGCTGTGCCCACGTCTGCACGAGGAACGCGAGCGCGCTGGCGAAGACACCGGTCACGAGCAGCGCACCCCACACGGTCCACCCGTGCGGGACCGACAGCTCGGCACGCGCGGCGGCGATGACGGCGAGCCCCGCAAATGCCGCGCCCATCTCGACGAGCGTGAACGAGACCGCGTCGTAGCGCGGCGCGAAGCGTTCCATCAGCACGATCTGCAGGGAGTACACCGCTGCGCCTGCGAGCACGAGCAGGTCGCCGGCGACCGAGCCGCCATGGATACCCGAGAGCAGGGCGAGGCCGATGGTCGAGAGCACGACGCCCGCCCAGGTTGCGCGACCGACGCTCGACCGCAGCACGGCAACCGCGATCAGCGGTGTCAGCACGACGTACATTCCGGTGACGAAGCCGGTGCTCGAGACGGTCGTGCGCTGCAGGCCGGCAGTCTGCAAGACGTAACCCGCGGCGAGCAAGAGCCCGAGCAGCGCGCCGCTCGCGACACCCTCGCGGCCGAGCGTGCGCACGCGGCGTGCTCCCGGCACCGCGAGCGTCAGCGTTGCGATCGCGAAGCGGACGGCGAGGAACGCGAACAGCGGATAAAGCGCGACGGCGTCCTTCACCTGCACGAACGTCACGCCCCAGACCGCCGTCACCGCAACGAGCGCAAGCACAGCGAAGGCGCCGTGCCCGGCGCCTTCGCTCCTACTCACCCGCGGATGTGTCAGGACGCGGAGGAGCCGCCCTCCTCGTCGCCGCCCATCCCGCCGTTGCCTCCGCCGGAGCCGCCGCCACCTTCCTGGCCGCCGCCTCCGCCCATGCCGCCTCCGCCTTCCTGGCCGCCGCCGCCGCCGGACTCGCCGCCGCCACCTCCGGACTCACCGCCGCCGCCGCCGCCACCTCCGGACTCACCGCCGCCGCCGCCGCCGCCGCCGGACTCACCGCCGCCGCCTTGGCCGCCGCCCTGCTCCCAATCGCTTCCGGACATTCTGTGATCCTCCTTTCAGAGGGTCGGTTGACGGAGAATTTTCCTTGGCGATTCGTGCGCGAAACCTTCCGAGCCTGGTTGAAGATCAACAAGCCACCCCTGACGTACACTCGAAACGTGGACGCGCTGCGCGACTCGTGGGGACGCGAGATCAAATCGGTCCGGGTGTCGGTGACCGACAAGTGCAACTTCCGCTGCACGTACTGCATGCCTGCCGAAGGGCTGCAGTGGCTCGGCCGCGACGAGATCCTCAGCTTCGAGGAGATAGCGCGACTCGTCGGGATCCTTGCACGCCTCGGCGTCGACGAGGTCCGGCTGACCGGCGGCGAGCCGCTCGTGCGCCGTGACATCCCCACGCTCGTCGGCATGCTCGCGGCGATCGACGGCGTTCGCGATCTCTCGCTGACCACGAACGGCATCCTCCTCGATCGGCTCGCGCAGCCGCTCGTGAACGCGGGACTGCGCCGGATCAACGTCTCGCTCGACACGCTGAATCACGTGCGCTTCGCGGAGATCACTCGCCGCGACGCGCTCGACGCGGTGCTACGCGGCCTCGCGGAAGCGGAGCAACACCCCGAGCTGCGGCCGATCAAGATCAACTGCGTCGCCGTCAAGGGGTTCACCGAGACGGAGGTGCCGGCGCTGGCCGAGCTCGCGCGGCGGAAGCCGTACGTCGTGCGGTTCATCGAGTTCATGCCGCTCGACGCCGACGAGGCGTGGCGCGAAGACGACGTGCTCACGGGCGGAGAGATCCGCGCGATCATCGAGCAGCGTTACGGACCGCTCGTCGAGGTGCCCGCGAAGGCCTCGTCGACGGCCCGGCGCTTCCGCTTCGCCGACGGTGCGGGCGAGCTCGGCTTCGTCAATCCGGTCTCCGAGCCGTTCTGCTCGTCCTGCGACCGCATCCGTCTGACCGCAGACGGCCAGTTGCGCACGTGCCTCTTCTCGCGCCGCGAATGGGACCTGAAGACGCCGCTCCGCGACGGCGCGTCGGACGAGGAGCTCGTCGGGCTGCTCCGCTTCGCCGTGCGGCATAAAGAGCTCAAGCACAAGATCAACGACCCCGGATTCACGCGCGCGTCGAGGTCGATGTCGCAGATCGGCGGATGATCAGCGACCCCCTGGACGTTTAAAGTCGAGGTATGACCGCCGCCCTCGCCGCCGGAAGGCGGTATTTGCCGCGTGGTTACGCGGATTTCGCGCTCCAGCTGCTGATCTGGTTCGGGTTCCTGCTCGCGTATCAGGTCGCCCGGGGCGTCGCCGATCGCGACCCCACCCAGGCCTTCGCCAACGGCTGGCGCGTCATCGACCTCGAGCAGCGCCTCACCGGGCTCGGCGAGCTCACCCTCCAGGGATGGACGCAGTCCTCGGCGTTCCTGGAGCAGCTCGTCTCGTGGACGTACTGGAACTCGGAGTTCACGGTGATCGGAGTGACGCTGCTCTGGGTGTACCTGCGGCGGAACGCAGGGTTCACCCGCTTCCGCAATACGATCCTGCTCGCCAACGGCCTCGGCCTGATCGGCTACGTGCTCCTGCCGACCGCTCCGCCACGCTTCTTCACGTCGATCGGCTTCATCGACACGCTCGACCACTTCGGCGGCCTCAACCACGGGAGCGGGCTCGTCGAGCTCGCCTCCAACCCGTACGCCGCGATGCCCAGCCTGCACGCGGCGGACGCGCTGATCGTCGGCGTCGTTCTGGCGTCGGTCGTCAGGCGGCCGGTCTGGAAGGCGCTCTGGCTGATCTGGCCGGTCTGGGTCTGGTTCGCGGTGATGGCGACCGGCAACCACTTCTGGCTCGACGTGCTCGCCGGCATCATGCTGGGCGGCATCGCGCTCACGATCGTGTACTGGGCACACGTGCGGCGCTTCATCGCAAACCTGCTATAGGTTCTGACCATAGCCGTCCTGGAACGCGTCAAGCACGGGTACACGACCGGCGCGCGGTCGCTCGCGTCGCGGTCGATCGTGGGGTTGACGCGCACCCGCGTGACGCCGAACGCGCTCACGACCGCCGGCGTCTCGCTCTGCCTCGCGGCCGCGGTGCTCGTCTACTTCGAGTACCGCAACGAGATCCTCTTCTACTGGGTCGGCGCCGTCGTCTTCGTGGTCGGGTCGCTGCTCGACATCCTCGACGGGGCGCTCGCGCGCGCCGGCGGCAAGACCACGCCGTTCGGATCGTTCCTCGACTCTACGACCGACCGCGTCGGAGAGGGCGCGATGCTCGGCGCGATCGCGCTGATCTTCTCCCGCCACGGCAACGAGGTCGCGCTCGGGGCGACCATCGCCGCCGTGGCCGGCTCGTTCCTCGTGAGTTACACGCGCGCGAAGGCCGAAGGCCTGGGGTTGCGCGGCGACGTCGGGCTCGGCTCGCGCGCCGAGCGTGTCGTCGTCATCACGTCCGGTTTGGTGCTCGCGCCGTGGGGTGCGCTGCAATGGGCGATCTACCTGTTGACGGCCACCGCGTGGCTGACCGTCGTGCAGCGGATCCTGTTTGTGCGCAAGCAGCTCGCCGAGCGCGGATAATCGCGGCGTGCTCCTCTTCATCCTCGGCCTCGTCATCTGGGGCTTCGTCGTCGGCGGCCTGGCGCGGCTCGCCCTTCCCGGCCCCGATCCGATGCCGTGGTACGCGACGCTCGGACTGGGCCTCGGCGGCTCGCTGATCGGCGGGATCGTCGCGCGCATCCTGATCGGCACCGCCGGCGGTCTGATCTTCGCCGTCCTCGGCGCGATCCTCCTGCTCTACCTGTATCGCCGCTTCGCTCAGGGCCGCGGTATCACCGGGCCCAGCGCCAGACGGCCTTAGCGCCGCGAGACGGCGCCGCGGTATCGCAAACCTGCTATCTTCCGGCTCATAGCAGGAATGCGATATGGAGGTTCCTTTCGACATGTCTGAACAGAACGGAAAGCAGAACGGGAACGCACGCCAGGACGACCGGGTGCGCGTCGCGCTCGTCGGTGTCGGCAACTGTGCGAACTCGTTGCTCCAGGGGCTCGAGTACTACAAGGACGCGCCGGACGACCAGTTCGTCCCCGGCCTGATGCACGTGAATCTCGGTGGCTACCACGTCCGCGACATCGAGTTCACGGCGGCATTCGACGTCACGACCGACAAGGTCGGCAAGGATCTCGCCGACGCGATCTGGGCGCACCCGAACGACACGATCAAGTTCGCGGACGTCCCGCAGACGGGCGTCAAGGTTTTGCGGGGCATGACGCACGACGGCCTCGGCAAGTACATCTCGCAGGTCGTCACGAAGGCCGAAGGCGAGACCGACGACGTCGTACGCATCCTGCGCGAGACGAAGACGGACGTCGTCGTCAACTACCTCCCTGTCGGCTCCGAAGCCGCGACCAAGTGGTACACCGAGCAGGTGCTGGAGGCGGGATGCGCGATGGTCAACTGCATGCCGGTGTTCATCGCGCGCGAGCCGTACTGGCAGCGCCGCTTCGAGGAGAAGGGCCTGCCGATCATCGGCGACGACATCAAGTCGCAGGTCGGCGCGACGATCACGCATCGCGTGCTCACGTCGCTCTTCCGCGAGCGCGGCGTACGGCTCGACAAGACGATGCAGCTGAACGTCGGCGGCAACTCCGACTTCCTGAACATGCTCGAGCGAGAGCGCCTCGAGTCGAAGAAGATCTCCAAGACGAACGCAGTCACGTCGATGCTCGACTACGACCTCGGCGACAAGAACGTGCACGTCGGGCCGTCCGACTACGTGCCGTGGCTGACGGACCGCAAGTGGGCGTACATCCGGATGGAGGGCTCGTCCTTCGGCG
>JBJMJL010000054.1:0-39815 GCA_045806365.1 Gaiellaceae bacterium | reverse complement strand
GCCCCCGCCCAGCACCGCCGCCGAGCGCCCCGCGACGCCGTCCAACGAGATCTTCGCCTGCACCGACGCCGAACTCGTGTTGACGGCGATGACGTACAACGCGCCGTTCAGGCTGCGCGCCGAGACGCGCACCGCCGGGTTGTCGGACGAGGACGCGGCGATCGGCGC
Organism: Gaiellaceae bacterium; assembly: GCA_045806365.1. Classification (GTDB taxonomy): domain Bacteria; phylum Actinomycetota; class Thermoleophilia; order Gaiellales; family Gaiellaceae; genus 3-1-20CM-4-69-9. The sequence goes on along the minus strand of JBJMJL010000054.1, from coordinate 39,647 downwards.
GAGCAGCGCCTGTGAGAGCGCCTTGATCTCGCGATTCGCGCGACGCACCTCGACGCCGATCGGCTCCGACCAGTGATTCGGGAAGTAGCCGACGCCGTTCGCGCCGCCCGCGATCGACAGCCACGTCTCGGCCCGTACCGTCTGCGGCGTCGGGTCGAGGTCGGGATGCTTGTTGCAGACCTGCTCCATCCGCGCGACCTCGATCCACTGGAACGTCGGCTTGCCGCCGGAGACGCTGCGCAGCTCCGACTGGGCGTCGTACACGTCGCCGTACGCGGGCCGGCACCAGACCTGGAGTGGATACAGGTCGAAACCGAGCACGTCGGGAATCGTGAACAGCACGGGATACATGCCCTTGCCCTCCGGCAGCGGTGCGGCGCGGCTGTAGAAGTGGTTCGTCAGCGTCAGGAAACTGATGCGCCCAGGCCGAGGCGCCGGGATGTCGTCGGCGAGGTCGGCACGTTTGACCTTGCTCGAGAGGAACGCGTCCCACTCGTCCGGGAAGTACCAGCCGAGCACGCCGCGGCCGGTCGCGTTCGCGAGCTCGGAGCTGACGATCGAGTACGCACGTCCGCCCAGCCGCGCGGGCAGCCCCGTGTCGGGGTCGCAGCCGTTGCCCATGAAGAGGTTGATCCCGTCCTCGATGTTGCTGTGGAACATGTCGGAGCACTGCGCCCACACGGCGGTCGGGAAGAAGGGGCGGTCGTCGACGTAGATCGTCGTTCCGCTCGTCCGCGCGTTGCTCTGGTCGAGCATCGGACCCGTCGTGAACGTCACCGACGCGGTCTGGGCCCGGTTCCACTCGTCGACTGCGTGCAGGTAGGCCGTGTACGTCGTCGAGAACTCGAGGCCGGTGATCACGCTCTCGTGCTCGATGCGCACGGCGCTGCTCGCCGGCGTCCAGATCACGGGCCCGTCGAGACCGAACGCCGTCTGCTCGAGCGTCGGGACGTTCGTCCGCCACGTCACGCGCGCGCTCGACGACGTCAGCCCACTCACCGTCACATTGCTGATTGCCAGGGGCTCGACAGGCGGCGGCGGGCTCTCGGCGTACTCACGCGAGCTCTCTTCGATCGGCTCGGTGCCGCTGTGCGGCCGGCGCCGCGACGCGGCGGGCCTCGCCGGCGCGCGGTGCACGCGCTTCGCCGAGCTGTGTGTCGCGTGGTGACGAGGGCGTGGCGACGTTCTGACGACGATCGGAGTCGCGGCGACGGGCCGCTTCAAGCCGGGAACGTGGAGAAGCCTCGGCCGATCGGGGACAGACGGGAAGTCAGGCGGCGCCGGACCGGCGGCGAACGCACCCCGTGCGGGGATGCCATGGCTGCGCTGGACGTACACGCCGATCCAGATCGACGCCAGTCCGACGAGCAGCAGGATGAATTGCCGCAGCCGCATGTCTCCACTCATGGGCATTACCAGGCTGCTTTCGGCCCGGATAGCCCACGTCTTTAATTAGGCACATAGGCGGCACAAAGCATCCCGAAATAAGTGGATGCTTCGTAACTCAGAAAGTCGCCGCGCCACCCGTCACCGAGCGCGCCGTGGAGCATCAGCAGCTGCCACCAGCTGTCGGCCTTCGCCGCGTCCACGAGGGACCGGTCGAGCTCGAGCAGGCCCTGCAGACGGTTCTCTTTGACGAGCTCGACCACTCGCCCGTCGTACTCGGCCGCGGCCGGATCGAAGCCGTACGGCCCCTCGGCGTCGTGCGCATGCCCGTGGTCGGCGCTCGCGATCAGAGCGACTCGTCTCCCCGACGCGGCGGCCACACGCGCAAGGGCCCGACCGGCGCGGACATGCTCCTGCGGTGACCGGTCGCGCGAGGGGCTGACGACGACGACCGGCACGGGCGGCTCCGAGCGGCCGCCCATCGCCCAGAGCGGGATCAGCACGCCCCAGTCCATGGGCGCCGTCGCCGCCGTCACGTCGTTTGCGCCGAAGCTGGCGCCGACGACGGGAATGCCGTCGTCGTGCAATGCGACGATCGCCTGCCGTGCGAGCTCGAGCTCCACCGGCACCGAGAGCTGCACGTGCGGGGCGTCGAATTCCGCCAGCGAGCCGGCCGTCGTCTCGGCGAGGACGACCGCGAAATGTCCCTGGACGTGCACGTTGTGCGGCGTCAGCACGATCGTCGTCTGCGGCTGCGCGGCGTCGAAGCGGCGTCCGAGCTCTGCGAGCGCGGCGTGCGTCGCGTCGGCGTTGTCGACCGGCGCCTCGGGCAGCGTTCCGTGCGGCGCGATCGCGGCGAAGACGAGGCTCACTGCAAGGAGTTCAGCCGCTCGATCAGGAGCTCGAGGAATCCGTCCGCGTCGATGTCGACCGCCGCGTGCGCGTTCGGCTCGCGACCGCTGCGCCGCCACACGTCGACGACCGTGCGGCCGCGGCACAGCTCCGACTCGGTGTCGATCTCGATGTTCAGGTGCCTCGTCTCGAGCAGGCCGTCGCGGATGACGTGTGCGACGGCGACGGCGTCGTGGATCGGCGAGCCGTCGAAGTCGTACACCTTGCGGTGGAACTCGCCGTAGAAGCGCAGCAGCTCCGTCACCATCCCGCCGACACGGCCGGTGAGCCGGCCGACGTGCGCGGACGTGAACAGCGCCTTGTGCGTGACGTCGAGCCCGACCATCGTCACGTGAATGCCGCTCGCGAACACGCGCGCGGCAGCCTCCGGATCCCACCAGATGTTGAACTCCGCGGCGGGCGTGACGTTTCCCTCCGCGATCGCGCCGCCCATCAGCACGATTCGCTCGGGGCGCGCGTCGGGGTGCAGCGCGAGCAGCAGCGCGACGTTCGTCAGCGGTCCGGTCGGCACCAGCGTCACCGCCCCGCCGTGCTCGCGGATCTTGTCGGCGAGGAAGTCGACGGCATGCTGTTCGAGTGGCCCGCTCTGCGGCGGCGGAAGATCGGGGCCGTCGAGCCCGGTGTCGCCGTGCACCGCCGACGCGACGACCGGCTCGCGCACGAGCGGACGCTCTGCGCCCGCTGCGACGGGCACCTCGCGTCCGGCGAACTCGAGCAGGCGGATCGCGTTCGCCGTCGTCTTCTGGAGCGTCTGGTTGCCGGCGACGGTCGTGACGCCGAGCAGCTCGAGCTCCGGCGACGCGAGCGCGAGCATCAGCGCGATCGCGTCGTCGTGGCCCGGGTCGCAGTCGAGCAGGATCTTGGTCGCCATCAGCCGCGGAGTATCGCGTCTACCTCGCCGGCGGTCGGCAGTGAGGGTTGCGCGCCGAAGCGCGCCGCGGCGAGCGCGCCGGCCGCACAGGCGCGGCGCAGCGCCTCCTCGCGGTCCCGGCCCTCGAGGAGCGAGACGACGAGGCACGCGGTGAACGCGTCGCCTGCAGCCGTCCCGTCGACCGCATCGACGGGCGGCGGGGTTGCCCGCGCGATCTCCTGGCCGTGCTCGAGCAGCACCGCCCCTTCCTCCCCGAGCGTGACCGCGAGCAGCGGCTGCTCACCGATCACCTCCGCCTCGTAGCGGTTCGCGACGACCAGGTCGGCCTCGACCACGAGCGGCCGGGCCGGTGCGGCGTTGACACAGAGCCAGTCCGCCTGCGTGCGCGCCTCGCGGACGGCGGTGTCCGAGATCTCGAGCTGACAGAGGACGTTCCCCGGCGCCGTGAAGCCGCCGACGTCGGCGTTCGCGCCCGGGACGACGACGATCTGGTTCTCGCCGTCGTCGCCGACGAGGATGAGCGCGATGCCGGTCGGCGCCTCGAGCTCGCGCACCGCGAGGTCGACGCCTGCGTCGCGCAGACCTGCGAGTGCTTCGTCCGCGTTCGCATCGCGGCCGACGGCGCCGACCATCCGTACCTCTGCGCCGAGCCGTGCTGCGGCGACGGCCTGGTTCGCGCCCTTGCCGCCGGGGATCCGGTCGAGCGTTCCGCCGCTGACCGTCTCCCCCGGCCGCGGCAGGCGCTCGACCTTCGCCACGAGGTCGAGGTTGATCGAGCCGACGACGGTCAGGAGCGGCGCCACAGGTGGATACTGCAGCCGGCGCCAATGATCTGGAGCGACTTCGAGCGCGCGACGCCGTCCTTGGCCGGAGCTGCCCGCGCCCGTCTCGAAGCGACACGCGTCGCGCTCCTCGGAACGATCCGCAGGGACGGCTCGCCCCGCATCAGCCCGATCGAGCCGTACTTCACAAGCCAGGACCTGCTGCTTGGGGCGATGGCGCTGTCGCTCAAGGCCGCGGATCTCGCGCGCGACCCGCGCTGCGTCCTGCACAGCGCGATCTCGGATCCCGACGCCGGCGAGACGGAGTTCAAGCTTTATGGAACCGCGGTCGCGGTCGTCGACTCGGATCGCCGGAACGCACGGAGCGATGCCTGGTGGACGTCACATGCGCCGGAAGCGGCGCTGGTGTTCACGTTGAGCATCGAGCAGGCGGCATCCGTCACGTGGGCGCTCGGAAGCGGCGAGATGACGGTGACACGCTGGTCGGAGAGCCGGGGCGTCGAAGAGGCGACTCGGAGCTACCCATAGAGACAGCGCTCGTCATCGTGATCGACGGCGCCGAGCCGTTCGACGAGGTGCGGCGCGACTTTGCGGTCGAGGCGGTCGCGCTCGGAATTCCGTTTCACGTCACGCTGCTGTATCCGTTCGCGCCTCGCGAGGCGCTGACGGACGACCTCCTCGCCGACACTCGCGCGTTCTTCGCGGGCCACGAGCCCTTCGACTTCGAGTTGACGCGGATCGCGGCGTGGCCGCGTGTGCTCTACGCCGTGCCCGAGCCGGACGCTGCCTTACGCGCGTGCATGCAGGAGCTCTTCGCGCGGTTCCCGCAGTGGCCGCCGTACGGCGGTCTCCACGCCGAGGTCGTACCGCATGCCACGCTCGCCGAGGAAGTCGACGCCGCCGCCGTCCGAGACGAGGTCGAACGGCGGCTTGCGCCTCATCTCCCCCGCCGGTGCCAGACAAGGGACGTGGCCTTGCTGGAGGAGTTCGCGCCGGACCGGTGGCGCGAGCGCCGGCGCTTTCCGCTCGGTGGTTAGACGGCGCGCTCGAAGAGGACGTCGTCGTGCGTCCGCTTGAAGCGGCGGCGCAACTCATCACGGTCGTCCCCGGTGTAGTGGGCGAAAGCCAGCACCGGCCTCAGCCCTTCGGTACGCAGGGTCACCTCGCCGCGCACTTCGTCCGCGTGCATGTACACATGCAGGTACGAGTAGCGCCGCCGGAAGCCGCACGCTTCGTACCACGCGTGCACCCATTCGTCGTCGCGTGTCCACGCCTGGACGATCTCGAGGCCGGCCTCGCGCGCACGGTCGAGCGCTCGCTCGACGAGCGCAGACGCGATTCCGCGGCGCCGGTAGTCCGGATGGACGGCGACGTGCCAGATGACGCCGCCGCGCGCGTTCGTGTCGTGCAGCACGCCGGGCGCGGGGTCGAGCTCGAGGTCGAGCAGCCCGACGACGTGCCCGTCCGCGACGGCCACGAGCTCGACGGCGGGTCCCTCGTAGTGCTCCTTGTTCTGCCGCACGTCGTCATGGAAGGCGCTGTCGAGAAAGCCGAGCACGCGGCACCGCAGCCAGCCCTGCTCGTCGGCGTCCTCGTAGTCCCGGATCTCGAAGCTCAAGCGGCGAGCGCGCGGAGGTCGTCCGCGGCCCGCTCGAGGTTCTCGCGCAGGTCGAACAGCCCGGCCCAGAGCGACGAGCGGTCCGGCGGGGCGTCGATGCGGGCCATGTCCGCGAGGCCTTGCAGTGCACGGACGAGCACGGCGAGCTCGAGATAGACCTGTGCCACGCGCGTCGGACACGCGCTGACGCCGGCGCGCCGCAGGATCGGCTGCCATTCGATCAGCTCACCCGCGCCGGGCCCGCCGTACCACGAGCGTCCCTCCGCCCGGTCCGCACCCAGCTCGAGCAGATAGCGGTCGAGTGGATGGTCGAGGCCGACGAGCGCCGTCTCGGCCCGATCCGCTGCATGCCGCAGCGCGGCCTCGCGCCCGCCCGCCGTCGACGGGTATGCGTCGCCGCGCGCCCAGCGCTCGAGCAGCCGGCAGAAGGCGAGTGCGGCGGCCTCGCAGGCCCCGAGCTGGCCGACGAGGCGCCGTGCGGTCGCCCATTCGGCCGCATGGTCCTCCAGCACGTCAGCCCAGCCGGGCTCTCTGGCGCGCAGGGTGCTCAAAAGACCTCAACCGCTACCGGAAGCATCAGACCTCGACCACTACCGGAAGGATCATCGGCCTGCGGTGGGTGCGGTCGTACACGAGCTGGCCGACCTCGTCGTGTAGGTGCTCTTGCAGGAGCTTGATCTCGCTGATCTCGTCGTGCAGGCATTGCTGCAACACACGGTCGGCTTCGTCGCGCAATTCGTCAAGGAGCGGATCGGCGTCGTCGCCGAAGCCGCGCGCGATCAGCTCCGGCGGGCCGGCCGAGCCGCCGTTCGCCGACGCCAGCGTCGCGACGATGATCAGGACGCCGTCCTCGGACAGGCGGCGCCGGTCGCGCAGAGCGACGTCCTGCACGTCCCCCACTCCGAGCCCGTCGACGAAGGCCACGCCCGTCTCGATCTCGTCTACCACGCGCGCCCCCTCACGCGACAGCTCGACGACGGTGCCGTTCTCGGCGAGGACGATGCTGGAGGCCGGCACGCCGGCGTCGCGCGCGAGCTGGGCGTGCGCCGCCTGCATGCGGAACTCACCGTGCACCGGCATCACAGCGCGCGGGCGCAGGAGCGACAACAGCGTGCGCAGCTCCTCCGCGCACGCATGGCCGGAGACGTGCACGGGCGCGATCTCCTGGTGCAGTACCTCGGCGCCCGCTTTTGCCAGCTGGTTGATCGTGTCGTGCACACGCAGCTCGTTCCCGGGGACGGGCTTCGCCGAGATGATCACCGTGTCGCCTCGCTCGACGCGGAGCGCGGGATGGTCGTGATACGCGATCCGCGTCAACGCCGAGAGCGGCTCGCCCTGGCTGCCGGTGCAGAGGATCAGCTGCTCGTGGGGCGCGAGCTCGTCGAGCTCCTGCGGGCGGATCAGCACGCCTTCAGGCACGTCCATGTAGCCCAGGTTGCGCGCGATGTTCGCGTTCTTGCGCATCGAGCGCCCGACGATGCAGACCTTGCGGCCGAGCCCGAGTGCGACGTCCACCGCCTGCTGCATGCGGTGGACGTTGGAAGCGAAGGAGGACACGAGGATGCGGCCTTCGCGGAGCGGAAAGATCTGGCGAAACGCCTCGCCGACGATGCGCTCCGACTGTGTGAACCCCGGGCGCTCGGCGTTCGTCGAGTCGCCGAGCAGGAGATCGACCCCGGCGTTGCCCAGCTCGGCAAGCCGGCCGACGTCCGTCTTCAGGCCGTCGACGGGTGTGTGGTCGAGCTTGTAGTCGCCCGTGTGCACGACCCGCCCGCCCGGCGTCTCGAGCACGATCGCAACGGCATCGGGAATCGAGTGCGCCATCCGCACGAACTCGATGCGGAACGGCCCCAGCTCGCGCGGTGGGTCGTCCGGGTGGACCTCGCGCAGCTCCGCGGCGCGCAGCAGGCCGTGCTCGTCGAGCTTCGATTTGATCAGCCCCAACGTGAGCCGCGTGGCCCATACCTCCGGCACGGGCACCTCGCGCATCAGGTACGGCAGCGCGCCGACGTGGTCTTCGTGCCCGTGCGTGAGGATGACGGCGCGGATCGAGCTCGCGCGATCGCGCAGATAGGAGAAGTCCGGGAGGACGAGGTCCACCCCGAGGTGCTCGTCCCGCGGGAAGGCCAGGCCGGCGTCGACCACGACGATCTCGCCCTGGCACTCGTAGACGGTCATGTTCTTGCCGACCTCCCCGAGGCCGCCGAGGGCGACGATCCTGCAGGTTCCGTCCATCTCTCTCCAGTCTAAGCGCGCGGCTCGTCGCGGCCGATAAGCCCCATGTGGGGCACACGACCCTAGCCCTGTTTCTGGCTGCCGCGCTGCTGGTCGCCCTCTTCGAGGAGACCGAGGGCGAGCGGACGCGTGCGCCGATCCACGCCGACCGGTTCCGGCTCGCGAGCGCGGTGCAGATCGCCGCCGTGATCATGCTCGGCCCGTGGGGCGGCGCGCTCATCGCGGCCGAGGGGACGGCGGCCGCCCGGCTCTTCAACGGTGCGCCTTGGCGGAAGGTCGTCTTCGACGCCTGCGCGTACGCCCTTGCGGCGTTCGCGGGCGGCGTCGCCTTCGTGGTCGCCGGCGGAGACGTGGGACAGTTGCAGATGCTCGACGACGTGATCGCCGTCGTCGCGCTCGCCCTCGCCTACCTGACGGTGCGCGCCGTCCTCGTCGACGTCGTGCGCGCACGCGAGACGTTCGATCCGCGACTCGTCGCGAGCGCCGGCGAGACGAGTCTCGGCGCGGCGATCGCCATGCTCGCGATCGGACGTCCGTGGAACGTGATCGTCCTGATCCCGCCGGCGATCGCCTTCCACCATGCGCAGGCGCGCCTGCGCAAGCTGCAGCGCGAGACCCTGCGGGCGCTCGAGACGTTCGCGAACATCGTCGACGAGCGCGACCCGTCGACATACCGGCATTCGCTGCGCGTCGCGGGCTATGTCGATGCGCTCGCGCGCGCGCTGCGGCTCCCGTTCTCGGACATCGATCGCCTGCGCTGGGCGGCGCGCCTGCATGATCTGGGCAAGGTCGCGGTCGACGCCGCCGTCCTCCGTAAGCCCGACCGGCTGGACGGCGCCGAATGGGCCGCCATGCGACGGCATCCCCGCCTCTCGGCGCGGCTGCTGCAGCGGTTCGAGTTCGTCGCGCCGCAGGCACGCGCCGTGGAGCTGCACCACGAGCGTGCGGACGGGACCGGCTATTACGGCGTCGGCGGCAACGACCTCCCGCTCGCCTCGCACTTCCTGATCGTCGCGGACAGCTTCGACGCGATGACGACCGACCGTCCCTACCGGCGCGGGCTTTCGCACGAGGCGGCGCTGGCCGAGATCGAAAGGAATGCCGGGACGCAGTTCCACCCCGCGGTCGCGAAGGCCTTCGTAGCCGTCCAGCGCGGAATCGATCCGGCCGGTGTGCTCACGCCCGCCGAGCTGGAGGCGATCCGCGGAGCGTCGGCGCCCTACCGCATCCGGTTCGTCGGCTTCGGGGAGCTGAAGGAGCGGCCTGAGGTCGTTGCGCTCGGCGGCATCGTGCTCGCACTCGCCGGCCTCGGGTTCGATCAGCGGCTGCTGACGTTCGCCGGCGGCGGCGTCGCCGTCGCGGGCCTCGCGCTGCGGGCCGTGGTGCAGGTGCGCGCCGGGCGCACGGCCCGTGCGATCCAACGCGCGCTCGCCGCGGGCGACGAGCGCACCGAGCTGTTCGTCCGCCTCACAGAAGCCATGTCCGCTGTCTGGCACCACGCCTGGGCGGGCCTTGTCTCCTGGGACGAGGATGGCCTCGGCGGGACCGTGGACGCCTGCCGCGGCAGCGACGGCCCGGCCCCCGCGGCGCTGATGAGCTGGCTCGTCCGCGAAGCGGAGTCAGGACGAGACGCGATCGTCGCACCCGGCGCCGAGCTCGGGGTCGACGGCGTCGCCGTCGCGTTGCCGCTCCGTCGCGACAACAGTGCCCTCGTCGGCTTCCTCGCGTTCGTCGCGCCGAAGCTGGCGCCCCGGCACGTCGAGCTGGCGCTCCTCGATTCTCTCGACGACCTCGGGCTCGCGCTGGCGCGGCAGCCGCTAGACCGCGGCCGCGCTGAGGACGCCGAGCCGTTCCAGACAATCGCGGACTCGGGCGATCTCGCTCTCGTTCGCTTCCACGAGCGGTAGACGGAGGCCGCCGACGTCATGGCCGAGCAGGTTGAGCGCAGCCTTGATCGCGATGGGATTGGTCTGGACCTTCAGCAGCTCATAGACCGGTTCGAGCTCCTGGTCGATCTGTCGCGCCGTCTCGGTCTCGCCCTCACCGAAGGCTCGGATCATCGCCTTGACGCGCGGCCCCGCGACGTGCGTGTGCACACAAACACCGCCGATCCCGCCGACTTCGAGGAACGGAAAGATCAGGTTGTCGTCCCCCGCGTAGAGGTCGAGCTCGGTCTCGCCGACGATGCGGCGCGCCTGGGCGATGTCGTCATTCGCCTGCTTGACCGCACGGACGGTCGAAATCTCCGCGAGCTCGGCGATCGTCTCGGGCTCGATGTTGATCACGCAGCGCCCGGGGATGTTGTAGACGATGATCGGCCTGTCGCTGACGTCCGCGATCGCGCGGAAATGCTCGACGATGCCGCGGGCGGGCGGCTTGTTGTAGTACGGCGTGACGACGAGGAGCCCGTCGACGCCGAGCTCGTGCGCTTCACGAGTGAGGTGGACGGAGTGAGCGGTGGAGTAGGTACCGGTGCCGGCCACGACGGTCCCGCGCCCGCGCAGCGTGTCGACGGCGACGCGGAACAGCTCGAGCCGTTCGTCGTCGGTGAGAGTCGGGCTCTCGCCCGTCGTGGCGGCGACGACGAGCCCATCCGAACCGTTCTCGACGAGGTACTGCGCGAGTTCGCGGAAGCGCTCGAAATCGATTGAGCCGTCGCGCCCGAACGGCGTGACGACGGCGGTCAGGACTTCGCCGAGCACGGGGTCATAGTCTAGAGGGATGGATCTGACGATCCGGGACGCGCGCGCCGCGGACGCGGACGACATCGCTCTTTTGCTGGGACAGCTGGGTTATCCGACCGACGCCGGCGCCGTTCGCTCGCGGCTGGAGCGGCTGGCGATCGTCGGCGACCGCGTCGTCGTCGCGGAGCTCGACGGTCGTGCCGTGGGGCTCGCCCACCTGCACGTGACGCCGGCCCTCGAGCACGACCAGCCCGCGGCGAGCCTCGGCGCCCTGGTCGTCGCGGACGACTGCCGCCGCCGCGGCGTCGGCCGCGCCCTGGTCGAGGAGGTCGACGGCGAGGCACGGGCGCGCGGCTGCGACCTCCTTCGCCTGACGACCGCGGAGCGTCGTGACGACGCGCACTCGTTCTACGAGCGCGTCGGGTTCGAGCGCACAGGCCGTCGCTACGTGCGCACGCTGAGCGAGTAGTCGACCCACTCGGCGCGCGTCGCGCCGATCCGCTCGTACAGGCGTTGCGCGCGGGCGTTGTCGGGCGCGGTCTGCCAGGCCAGCTCGGCGGCGCCGTGTTGCCTGCACTCCTCCACGCAGGCGCGGATCAGCGCTTCGGCCGCGCCGGTGCCACGCGCCTCGGCTGCGACGAAGAGGTCGTTCATCACCCCGATGCGCGCAGCTTTCGTCGTCGCCCAGGACCAGTAGATGGTCGCGAACCCGACCGCCACACCATCGGCACGTGCGATGAGCTGGACCCCTTCCCGCTGCGGATCGGCGATCAGCGCCCGTGCGAGCGCGAGCAGCGCGTCGTCGGACGGCGAGACCTCGTAGAAATCGCAGTAGCCGCGCAGGAGCGCCAGCAGCTCGTCGAGGTCGTGCTCGGTGACCCGCGCGATCGACGTCACAGCAGCGGCTCGAGCCCGACGGTCAAGCCGGCCGGCAGGCTCGGCAGCTTGTCGAGGGCGAGCAGCACGCCGGGAACGAACGCCTCGCGAGAGAACGTGTCGTGCCGGATCGTCAACAGCTGTCCATCGCCTCCGAACAGCACCTCCTGGTGCGCGACGAGCCCGGGCAGCCGCACGGAGTGAATCGCGGGATCCCCGCCGATGACCTCGGCAGTTGCCTTGGCCGTGCCAGACGGCGCGTCCTTCTTCGTCGCGCTGTGCAGCTCGATGATCTCCGCGTGGGGCAACAGCGCCGCCGCCTCCTGCGCGAAGCGCATCATCAGGACCGCCCCGAGGGCGAAGTTCGGCGCGTGGAAGCAGGGGACGCCGTGCGACCGCGCGAGCCCGTCGACGCGGGAGTGATCGAAGCCCGTCGTGCCGATCACGCAGGGGACGCTCTGGTCGAGCGCGGCTGCGACGTTCCCCTCGACCGCTTCAGGTGCGGTGAAGTCGACCATCGCCTCGGCGGCGTCGAGGTCGTCGACGAGCGAGTGCCCTGCAGCTTCGAGCGCCGGCGCGAGCACGCGCCCGACCTTTCCGCCGCGGCCGTTGAGAATGAGGTTCACGCAGCGCGCGCGAGCACCGACGGATTGATCCGCCGCACCGCCGCCCGAAAGACCCGTTCACTCGGGCCGATGCCCGACACCGACAGCTGCTCGGGCGCGAACAGCAGGCCCGCGAGCTCCGAGACCTCCTCCGGCTCCACCGCTTCGATCTCCGCGATGATCCGCTCGAACGAGAGCAGCTCGGTGTCGGTGATCAGCGACTTGCCGAGGCGCGTCATGCGGTTCGAGGTCGCCTCCATCGAGAGCATGATGCGTCCCTTCAGGTTCTCCTTCGCACGCGCGATCTCGTCGCCGCGGAGGTTCCCGGCGGCGATGTCCGCGAGCTGCTCGGCCGTGATCTCCAGGCACTGCGAGAGGTTCTCCTCGCGCGTCCCGATGTAGACGCCGACGAGACCCGTGTCGGTGTACTGCGACGCGAACGAGTAGACGGAATACGCCATGCCGCGCTTTTCGCGGATCTCCTGGAAGAGCCGCGACGATGCCGAGCCGCCCAGGATCGAGTCGAGGATCGACGCGGCGAACCGGCGCCGGTCGGACCGCGCGAGCCCCGGTGCGCCGACGCAGACGTGGTACTGCTCCGTGTCCTTCTTGGCGAAGCGGAGCCCGGGCGGCGGTGCCTTGACGAGCGGCCGCCGCACGCGCGGCCCGCCCGCCGGCGGCCGCTGCTGACTCTGCGCGCGCTGCAGCATCCGCATGAGCTTGCTGTGCTCGACGTTCCCGGCTGCAGCGATCACGACGTTGCCGCCGGCGTACATCTGCCGGTGGTACGTCGAGACGACGCGGCGCGTGACGGACGAGATCACGTCGGCAGTGCCGATCACGGGACGGCCGAGTGCGTGGCGTCCGAAGACCGCCTCGCTGAAGAGGTCGTGCACGAGCTCTTGCGGCGTGTCCTCGTACATCGCGATCTCTTCGAGCACGACCTCGCGCTCGGCGTCGAGGTCGGAGAACGTCGGCGCGAAGACCATGTCCGTCATCAGGTTCAGCGCGGTCTGCACGTGGGCGTCGGGCACACGCGCGTAGACCATCGTGTGCTCGCGCGACGTCGCCGCGTTCAGCTCGCCGCCGAGGCCGTCGAAGATCTCGGCGATCTGCTGTGCCGTGTACGCCTGAGAGCCCTTGAAGAGCAGGTGCTCGATGAAGTGCGAGACGCCGGCTTTGGCGTCGGTCTCGTCGCGCGAGCCGGAGCCGATCCAGAAGCCGATCGCGACCGAGCGGACGCCCGGCACGCGCTCGGAGATGAGCCGTTCGCCGGAATCGAGCTCCGAGAGGACGTACTTCTGCACGTCCTCATTATCCCAGGGCCGGCACCAGCTCCCCGTGGGCCTCCAGGAGCGCGTCCACGAGCTCGCGGATCTCCTCGAGCGGCAGCTCGGCGGCGGTGTGCGGGTCGAGCATGGCCGCGTGGTAGACGTGCTCCCTGCTCCCGCTCAGCGCGGCCTCGACCGTGAGCTCCTGGACGTTCACGTTCGTCCGCATGAGCGCGGCGAGCTGCGGCGGGAGCGAGCCGACGCGCTGCGGCGCGATCCCGTTCGCATCCACGCTGCACGGCACCTCCACGCAGCACGGCGGCAGGTTGTCGACGAGCCCATCGTTCATGACGTTGCCGTTGAACGTGAACGGCTCGCCCGTCTCGAGCGCATGGATGATGTGGACGCCGTACTCGTCGCTGCGCTCGATCGTCAGCTCCTCGGGCAGCGGCTGCGCGAGCTGCTCCTCGCAGCGCCGGAGATACTCGTCGAGCGGCACGTTGAACTCGTCGGCGAGCTCGGGCCGCGCGCTCTTGATGAACCACGGCACGTACTCGGCGAGGTGCTCCGACGACTCGGTGCAGAAGTAGCCGAAGTGCCTGAGCACCTCGTAGCGGACGCGGTTCCACTCCGGGATATCGCGCTTCGCACGCAGGTCCGGGTACACGTCGCGTCCGTCGTGGCGGAGCTCGAGGTAGAAGGCGAGGTGGTTGAGGCCGGCGCATGTGTATTCGAGCTCGCCCGGCTGGATGCGGAGGTCGGCGGCGAGGTCGCGCGCGGTGCCCTGCACCGAGTGGCACAGCCCGACGCAGCGGATCGGGCTTGCGCGTGCGACGGCCCAGCAGAGCATGGCCATGGGATTGACGTACTGCAGCAGCAGGGCGTCGGGACAGACGTCCTCCATGTCGCGGCAGATGTCGAGCAGCACGGGGATCGTCCGCAGGCCGCGCATGATGCCGCCGATCCCGAGGGTGTCGCCGATCGTCTGCCGCAGCCCGAAGCGCTTCGGGACCTCGAAGTCGGTCACGGTTGCCGGCCGGTAGCCGCCGACTTGCATCATCGTCATGACGTAGTCCGCCCCGTCGAGCGCCGCCCGCCGGTCGAGCGTCGCTTCGACGCAGACGTTCTCGGCCGCAGCCGCGACTGCGCGTTCCGTCACGCGCAGGCGCTCTTCGTCGATGTCCATCAGCGCGACCGTGAGCTCGTCGGCGAGCTCTGGGTAGCTGAGCAGATCGCCGACCAGCGTCCGCGCGAAGACGAACGAGCCGGCGCCGACGAGCGCGACCTTCACTAGGTTGCGGATCCTATGAGCACGACGTGGGCGCCGGGTCGCGTCAACCTGATCGGCGAGCACACGGATTACAGCGGCGGCCTCGTCCTACCGATCGCGATCCAGCTCGGCATCACCGTGCGGTTCGAGCGCGCGGACGCGATGGCGCTGGCTGCGCCCGGCGGGGAGAGTTTCGTCGACGCGGTCCTGCACGAGCTGGCGTTGCTGGGACGTCCCGATGTCGCGATCGCAGGCGTCGTCGACGCCGACCTGCCGCAGGGCGCCGGCCTGGGCTCCTCCGGCGCCTTGGAGGTCGCCGTCGCGCTCGCCCTGTGCGAGGCGGCGGGGTTCGAGGTCGAGCCGCTCGAGCTCGCCCTCGCGTGCCAGCGGGCGGAGCAGCGCGCGGTGGGCGTGCCTTCAGGCGTCCTCGATCAGGCTGCCTCGTTGCTCGCGCGCGAGGGCCATGCCTTGCTGCTGGACTGCGGTTCCCTCGAGCAGCGCTGGGTGGAAATCCCGGATGACGCGGCGATTCTCGTGCTGGATTCCGGCGAGCGCCACACGCTGGAGCACTCCGGTTACGGCGATCGCCGGCGCGAGCTCGAGGCCGGTGAGCCGCGGCGCGTGCGGCACGTCGAGACCGAGAACCAGCGCGTGCGCGAGGCCGTCGCAGTGCTCGCGCGCGGCGACGTGCGGGCGCTCGGGCCGCTGTTCGCGGCGAGCCAGGCGAGCCTGCGCGACGACTACGAGGTCTCGACGCCGACGCTCGACGCGCTCGTCGCCGCGGCGCTGGCGGCAGGCGCGTTTGCGGCACGGATGACCGGGGGTGGCTTCGGGGGCTCGATCATTGCGCTGACGGAGCCGCAGCGCGTGGACGAAGTGCTCGCACGGACGCGCGCTCGCGGCTGGGTCGTTCGTCCGGTCGACGGCGCTATTCGACGCAGAACGGGTTCGACTCGGGATCGCGCATGATCGTCCACGTCGCACGGTCATCCGTCTTCGTCTCCTGCACCGTCGCGCCGAGCTGCGTCAGACGCTCGAGCTCGGCCTCGCGGTCGTCACTGCGGAAGTCGAGGTGGAGCGGATACGACTGCGGCCGCGACTTCTCGCGCCGCTGGAAGAGCAGGCGTGGGCGGCTCGTCGGCGTCTCACGCGTGACGTAGAACGACTCGGTCTCGCGCTCGTCCATGCCGGCGGCCAGCAGCGCTTCGATGAAGCTCCGCTCGATCGGCTCGTCCGGCCAGCCGAGCGCGGCCGCCCAGAATTTCCCGAGAGCGATCGGCTCGGCGCACGAGAACGTCACGTTCCCGATCGAGCGTTGGCGGACGTTCGGCGGGCTCTGGATGCAGAAGCCGTTGCCCTCGGGGTCGCGCATGACCGTCCAGGTCTCGGAGAGGTCGCCGATCGCGTGCGACTTCGTCTCCACGAGCTTGCCGCCGAGCTCGAGCACCCGCTGGAGCTCGGCCTCCCGGTCGGGGACGTTGACGTCGAGGTGGATCGGGAGCTCGATCGTCGGGGACTTCTGCAGCTTGTGGAAGAAGAGCTCGGGGCCGTCGCCGCGGCCGAAGTACGTCTCGCCGCTCGGCTCGGCCGTGTAGCCGTCGAGCAGCTCGGTCCAGAACTCGGCGACGCGTTGCGGCTCTGCGCACGCGAAGGTGATGTGGCTCAGGCGCAGCACAGCGTCATCGTGCCACGCAAACCCGTCACGTCGCGACATGTTTGGTCGCGACATGTTCTGCGGCCGGCGCGATCAACACGCCCCACCCAAAGGCGGGGTGACCAGCCCAGCGGGTCTGACCCCAGCAGTCCCGGCCCAGCGAAAGCTCGGGTCTGACCGAGCGGTCCCGACGCCAGCCAAGCGGGGTCTGACCCCAGCAGTCCCGGCCAGCGAAGAGGGTCTGCCCCAAAAGGGGTCTGACCCCAAAAGGGGTCTGACCCCAGCAGCTCTAACCCAGCGAAGGGGGTCTGACCCCAAAAGGTCCTGACCCCACCAGTCCTGACCCAGCGAAAGGGGGTCTGACCCCAAAGGGGTCTGACCCCAGCAGTCCTGACCCGGTCGAAACACCGAGGGCGGCCCGGGAAAGCCGCCCTCGTGTACGTCTGCTTGTCGCGCGCGACTCGAGCTGTGCTCGCGGTCGCCGCCGCGGCCTCGGCCGCCGCGCCCTCCGCGGCGGTCGCGGTCGCCCCGGGGCGGACGGTCCTCCGTCCGCTCGCGCGGCGGCGCATCCTTCGCACGCTCGATCAGCTCCTCCGGCGACACCGTCGCGCCGTTCTCGTGCTTCTGGATCAGCTTGAGGCCGATGCGGCCGCGCGCCTTGTCCACCTCCTGCACGAGCACGTCGAGGATGTCTCCGCGGTTGATCACGTCCTCGATGTGACCGACGCGGCCGGGCCCGACGTTCGAGACGTGCAGGAGCCCGTCCGTCCCCTTCTTCAGCTCGACGAACGCGCCGAACTGCGTCGTCTTCACGACCTTCGCGTTGCGGAACTCGTCGCCGACCTCCGGCTCCTTCGTCAGCGACTCGATCGCTGCGATCGCCTCAGCCGCCTTGGTGCCGTCGGTCGCGTAGATGAGGATCGTCCCGTCCTCCTCGATGTCGATCTGCACCTCGTGGTCGGACTCGAGCGCGCGGATCGTCTCGCCGCCCTTGCCGATCACCATGCCGATCTTCTCCTGGTCGATCTTCACCGTCGAGATCCGCGGAGCGTTCACGTTCAGCTCGGAGCGAACCTCGGGAATCGCCTCCAGCATCTTGTCGAGGATGGCCGAGCGGGCCTCCTTCGCCTGCTCGAGCGCCTTCTGCATGATCTCGCGCGTGACGCCGGTGATCTTGATGTCCATCTGCAGCGCCGTGATCCCCTCGCGGGTTCCGGCGACCTTGAAGTCCATGTCACCGAGGTGGTCCTCGGCGCCCTGGATGTCGGTGAGGATGACGTAGTCGTCGCCCTCCTTCACCAAGCCCATCGCGATGCCCGACACCGGTTTCTTGACCGGCACGCCCGCATCCATCAGCGCGAGCGTCGAGCCGCAGACGGAGCCCATCGACGACGAGCCGTTCGACTCCAGCGTCTCGGAGACGATCCGAATCGTGTACGGGAACTCGTCAGCCGGCGGGATCATCGCCTCGAGCGCCCGCTGCGCGAGCGCGCCGTGGCCGATGTCACGCCGCTTCGGCCCGCGCATGAAGCCGGTCTCCCCGACCGAGTACGGCGGGAAGTTGTAGTGGTGCATGTAGCGGCGGTCGGTCTCGAGGGAGAGGTCGTCGATGCGCTGCCCCTCCTTCGCCGTGCCGAGCGTGAGCAGCGACATGATCTGTGTCTGCCCGCGCGTGAACAGGCCGGACCCGTGCGTTCGCGGTGAGACGCCGACTTCGCACGTGATCGGCCGGATCTCTTCCGGGCTACGCCCGTCGGGCCTGTTCTTCTCCACGGCGATCTTGCGCCGGACGAGCTCCTTGTAGATCGCCTCGGCGGCACGCTTGACGTAGTTCTTCGTCAGCGAGTCCTTCGAGGTGGCGGCTTCGCCGTCGCCCACGGACGGTCCGACCGGAAACGGCAGGTCGACCGTGTCGACGATGCGGTCGAACAGCAGCTGCCGCTTTGCGGATTTCAGCTCTTTCGAGTCCTGCTCCGCATCCGTCAGCGCGCGTAGGTCGCTCTCGAACTGCTCGCGCACCGCTTGCAGCACTGACTCGAGCCTGATCTGCTCGAGCACGGTCGCCAGGCTCATCTTCCGTTGAACCTGACGGAGTACGTCGTCTTCGGTCGACTCCATGCTCAGCGCGGGCAGCGCGTCCTCGATCGCCCCGTCGGCCGCACGAAGACCCTCGGCGTTGATGCGGTCGCGGATCGCGTCGCCGTGCTCGCTCTGGATCTCCTCCGTGACGGAGTCGTCGAGCCACTTCGCCTTGCCCACCTGGCGCTGCAGGTCGAGCTGCGCCTCGCAGATCTTCTTGATCTCGCTGTGCGCCAGGTCGAGCGCCTCGAGGAGCTTGTCCTCCGGCACCTCATTCGCGCCCGCCTCGACCATCGTCAGGCCTTCAGGCGTACCGACCACGATCAGATCGAGCTCCCGCTGCTCCGCGACCTCGGGCAGCGTCGGGTTGACGACGAGCTCCCCGTCGACGATGCCGATCCGCACCGCACCCACCGGGCCGAGGAACGGCAGCGGCGAGATCATCAGCGCGGCAGACGCGCCGTTGATGCAGAGGATGTCGTGCGCGGTGATCAGGTCGGCGCTCAGCACCGTGCAGATCACCTGCGTCTCGTTCTTGTAGCCCTTCGGCCACAGCGGCCGGATCGGCCGGTCGATCATGCGCGCCGTCAGGATCGCGCGCTCCGTCGGACGTCCCTCGCGCTTGAAGAAGCCGCCGGGAATCTTGCCGGCCGCGTACATGCGCTCCTCGACGTCGACCGTCAACGGGAAGAAGTCCGCGCCCTCGCGCGGCTCCATCCGCCCCTGTGCCGTCGCCAGCACCATCGTGTCGCCGGAGCGCACGATGACTGCGCCGTCGGCCTGCTTCGCGAGCTTGCCGCTCTCGAACGTGATCTCGCGCCCGCCGACCGTCACGCTGACGTCGGCCTGGCGCTCAGTGGCAATCGCCATATGTCTGTTCCTCCACTCTGCTTAGCGAGAGTGGGGACTCGAGTCAGCGTCGCGGACGGCGCTCGCTCGAATCTCCACCCTCTCGTTACGTCGGGACTACCTGCGCAGCCCCAGTTCTTTGATCAGTGCCCGATATCCCTCCAGGTCGTGCTTCTGGAGATACGTCAGGAAACGACGACGACGGCCGACGAGCTTGAGCAGGCCGCGACGCGAGTAGTGGTCCTTCGGATGCGTGCGGAGGTGCTCGGTCAGGTCGTTGATGCGCTGCGTCAGCAGCGCCACCTGGACCTTCGTCGACCCCGTGTCGGTCGTGCTCGTCCCGTGCGTGCGGACGATCTCTTGCTTGACTTCCTTCGTGAGGCTCACTCGTCTCCTTTTGTCTCGTCAGTCCCAGCAATCGCCGGAAGCAGGCGGAAAGCCGCGGCTGCGACGAGGGACAGGGTAGCTACTTCAGGAGCAATTTGCCGACGCGCCGCTGGGCGATGTAGACGCCCACGATGCCGAGCGCGCCGAGGTACGCAACGTTCACCGCTTGTGCCCAGGTGATCGTCCCGAAATTGAGGGCTCGCAGGAGCTCGATCGCGTGGTAGAGCGGCGAGAAACGCACCACCCACTGAATCGCGTCGGGATACGTCGAGATCGGGAAGAACGTCGCCGAGAACAGGAACATCGGCAGCTGCACGAGCCCGAGAAACTCGAAGTCCTGCCACGTGCGGAAGTAGGTGATCGCCGCGACGCCCAGGCCTGCGAAGGCGAAGCCGATGAGCAAGGCACCCGGCAGGGCGAGCAGGCCCAGCGGCGACTCGACCAGCCCGAGCACGAGCGCGACGACCATGAACGAGATCGCGTAGAGGAAACCGCGGAAGAGCGCCCACGCCGTCTCGCCGACGACGACGTCCACCGGGCCGACAGGCGTCGACAACACCGCGTCGTAGGTCTTCTGGTACTTGATCTTCCAGAACACGTTCGACGAGTCGTAGACGGCGCCGTTCATCGCCGCTGACGCGAGCAGCGCCGGCGCGATATAGCTGGCGTAACTGACGAGCTCTCCCCCAGGCCCGGGCACCTTCCCGACGAAGTGCCCGAGCCCGATGCCCATCGAGAAGAGGTAGAAGAGCGGCTCGAAGACCCCCGAGAAGATGATCATCCACGTGCGCCGGTAGACCATCAGGTTGCGCTCGAACAGCAGCCGGCCGCGAGCGCCAGCGAAGGCGTAGGTGCTCACGTGAACAGCCTCCGCGCGTACGTCTTCTGCGCCCAGATCAGCCCGCCGACGAAGAACGGCAGCAGGTACGCGACGTGGCCGAGCGCGCGCCAGGGGTGGATGTCGCCGAGGGTGAGCTCGCGGCAGAGATCGACGCCGTGCCAGAGCGGCGTCAGATACGCCAGCAGCTCGAGCGGCAACGGCAGCTGGGTCACCGGGAAGAACGTTCCGGAGAACAGGAACATCGGCAGGATCACGAAGCGGTTGATCGGAACGAAGGCGGCGTCGTTGTCCCTCGTCGCGGCATACGCCGCGAACGGTGTCGTGAACGCGGCGCCGACGAGCACGGCTGCGGGCAGCGCCAGCAGTCCCCACCACGAGTTGACACCGCCGAACGCCGCGATCACTGCGAGATAGATCGCGCTCGTGGCGGCGAGCCGCGCGAGCATCCAGAGCTGATGTCCCACGACCACGTCGCGCGTACCGAGCGGCGTCGCGGTCATCGCGTAGTACTGACGCGTCCACCTGAAGGACCCCATGACGGGCCACGACGCCTCCATCGAGCCGAGCTGCATTGCGGCCGCGGCCAGCAGCCCCGGCGCGACGAAGTCGAGGTACGGGACGCCGAGCGGCTGGCCGGCGGCGTTGTTGACGAGGGTGCCGAGCCCGACTCCGAGCGCAGCGAGGTAGAAGACCGGGTTGACGATGCTGGTGAACACGGTGCCGCGCCACGTGCGGCGGTACTGCATCCACCAGTATTCGTAGACGCGCAGCGAGTACGCGATCGCGGTCATCAGTCGTCGACGAGCGTGCGCCCCGTCAGGTGCAGGAAGACGTCCTCGAGTGTGGAGCGCCGCACGAGCACGCTGTCGGGATGCAGCCCGAGGTCGTGCACACGGGTCGCGGTCGCGTCGCCGTTGTCGGTGTACAGCAGCAGGCGGTCGGGCAGCGCCTCGAGGCGGTGCGCGAGCCCGTTCATCCGAGCGGCGACCTCCTCGGGCTGCTGGTCCGCCGGGAACCGCAGCTCGACCACTTCGCGTGTCGAGTAGCGCCCGATCAACTCGCGCGGTGAGCCCTCGGCCACGATCTTCGCCTTGTCCATCACGACGAGCCGGTCACACAGCTGCTCCGCCTCGTCCATGTAGTGCGTCGTCAGGATCAGCGTGACCCCGCGCTGCTTCAGCCGGAAGAGCCGATCCCACACCGTGTGCCGCGCCTGCGGGTCGAGCCCGGTCGTCGGCTCGTCGAGCAGGAGCACCTCGGGGTCGTTGACGAGCGAGCGCGCGATTGTCAGCCGCCGTTTCATCCCGCCCGAAAGCGGCTCCACGCGCGAGTCGGCGCGGTCGGTCAGCTGCACGAACTCGAGCAGCTCGTCGGCACGGGTGCCCAGCTCGCTGCGCGCGAGTCCGAAGTAGCGGCCGTAGATGACGATGTTCTCGCGGACGGTCAGCTCCATGTCCAGCGTGTCCTGCTGCGGGACGACGCCGAGCCGCGCGCGGATCGTCGCGCCGTCCTTGTGCGGATCGAGCCCGAGGATGCTCAGCTTGCCGCCCGAAGGCGGCGAGACGCACCCGACCATCCGCATGGTGGACGTCTTGCCTGCACCGTTCGGGCCGAGGAAGCCGAACGCCTCGCCGCTCTGCACGTCGAAGTCGATGCCGTCGACGGCAACGAGCTCGCCGAAGCGCTTCTCGAGTCCCCGGGCATGTACGAGCGGCAGCTCCGTCGCTGCGTTCATCACCTGCAAACTACCCGGCGTGATCGCGGCAGGCGTGGCCGCCGGGCATCCGGCAACGACGGCGGCCGGCATCGAGATGCTCGCCGCGGGCGGGAGCGCCGCCGACGCCGCGGTGGCCGGCTGTCTCGCGTCGTGCGTGTCGGAGACGGTGATGACGGGGCTGCTCGGCGGCGGCCACGCGATCTACTACGACGCGGCGACGGGGCGCGCGCGCAACCTCGACTGTTTTGTCGCGGTGCCGGGGCTGGGCGCTGAGCGGCGACACGTGGAGCTGACCCACCTGGACGTACCGTTCGGCGCCGAGCTCGTCCACTACGCCGTCGGGCCGGCATCGTGCGGCGTGCCGGGGCTGCCGGCCGGCCTGAGCGCGCTGTGGCGCGAGCACGGGCGGCTGCCGTGGGCCACGCTCACGTCGCCTGCGCTCGAGCTCGCGCAGCGCGGAGTCGACTTTCCACCGGCGCACTCAGCGTGCCTCGCGATGCTCGCGCCGGTGATGACGATGAACGAGGGCGCGCAGATCTACGCACCGGGCGGACGGCTGTTGCAGGCGGGCGAGCGGCTGAACCAGCCGGGGCTCGTCGCTGCGCTCCAGGCCGTCGCCGAGGAGCAGAGCCCCGTCTACACAGGCTCGATCGCCGAGGCGTTGCTCGCGTTGTCGGACGAGCGCGGCGGCTTGCTGACGCGCCGGGACCTCGCGACCTACGAGGCCCAATGGAGCGCTCCCGTCGAGGTCGACTATCTCGAGTGGCGCGTGCTGACGCGCGGCGGGTTGTCGGGAATCCCGGAGACCGTCCCGCGCATGCCACGCATCGCGGAGCTCGACGAAACGCAGCGCGTGCTGACCCTCGTCGACCTGCTCGAGACAGACGGCGCCGGCGGCGACACGACGAACATCACCGCCGTCGACGGCGACGGCAACGCGTGCGTGCTCACGTCGAGCCTCGGCCTCGGCTCCGGCGACTTCCTGTCCGGGCTCGACCTGCACTTGAACAGCATGCTCGGCGAGACGGAGCTCCTGCGCGGCCGTCTCGAGCCTGGTCGGCGGATGCAGAGCATGATGGCGCCGACGCTCGTGTTCGAGCATGACCGGCTCCTGCTCGCGGCGGGCGCGGCCGGCGGCACGCGGCTCCGTACCGCGCTGCTCGGCGTCATCGCGGGCATCCTCGACGAGGGTCTCTCAGCGGAGGACGCCGTCGGGCGCCCGCGTTTCCACCCCGGACCGGAGCTCGTGAACGCCGAGCCCGGCGTCGACGAGGCGGCATTGCGCGCGCTCGAGGCGCGGGGACGACGTATCCGCCGCTGGGCGGAGCGTCACCATTACTTCGGCGGCGTCAGCGTCGTCAGCCGGAACGGGAGCGCCGGCGACCCTCGGCGGAACGGCTCGGCATCCACTGTCCGCTGACATCGTCGGAGACGCTCGAGACCCACCCGACGTAGCCGCACTCGGGACAGCCCGGGTTCTCCCGGACGGTTCCCCCTCCCGACGGCT
This sequence comes from Gaiellaceae bacterium, assembly GCA_045806365.1. Taxonomy (GTDB): domain Bacteria; phylum Actinomycetota; class Thermoleophilia; order Gaiellales; family Gaiellaceae; genus 3-1-20CM-4-69-9. The sequence goes on along the minus strand of JBJMJL010000054.1, from coordinate 16,103 downwards.
TGGCGTAGACGGCGCCGCACTCGAGGCAGCGCACGCTCGCCACGACCGACAGCTGAGGTGTTTCGCCTCCCGTTTCCTCGTCCACGCCTAGAAGACACCGCTCTTTGCGGAAACTTGCGAGCCGCTCGTTGCGAGAATTACGACGCCGCTGTGCGGTCGGATTGGCCCGGCGGCCGCGTCGCCGCCCGGGTCGCCTCGACGTCGCGGGCGATCTGCGCGACGAGCTGCTCCTCTGACTCGAACGTTCGTTCGTCGCGAAGACGCCGCCAGAGCTCGACGACGAGCCGCTGGCCGTAGAGATCGCCGTCGAAGTCGAGCAGGTAGGGCTCGATGCGCCGCTCGGAGCCGCCGTAGTGCGGGTTCACGCCGATCGAGATCGCGGCGCGGTGGCCGCGGGCCGCCCCGGCGTAGATGCCGTAGGCCGGGACGAGCAGGTCGGGCGGCACGGCGAGGTTGGCTGTCGGGTAGCCGAGCGTGCCACCCCGCTGGTCGCCGAGGACGACGGTTCCCTCGAGCTCCGCCGGTCGGCCGAGCAGCGCCGCCGCGGCGGTGACGTCGCCGGCGGCCAGGCGGGAGCGGATCTGCGTCGACGAGACATCCTCGAGCGGCTGGACGACGTGGACGTCGAACCCGAGCCGCTCGAGCTCGGCCGGATCGCCGGTCGCCGCCCTCCCGAAGCGGAAGTTCTCGCCGGCGACGACCGCGACCCCGCCGATTCGGCGCAAGACCGAGTCCGCGAACTCCTCCGGCGTGAGGCTCGCCACTTCGGGGGTGAAGGCGACGACGAGCGTCTCGTCAGCGAGACCGGTGGCCTCGAGCAACTCGAGCCGGCGTGGCAGCGTCGACAGCAGTTCGACGCGGTTCCCGAGCACGAGGCGCGGATGCGGCCAGAACGTCACGACCGTGCTTGTCCGCCCGAGGCTGCGCGCCGTCTCGAGGACGAGCCGGTGACCGAGGTGAACACCGTCGAAGCTGCCGATCGCGAGCGTGCGCTCGCCCGGCTTCAGCTCGTCGGGCGCGCGGGCGACGATCACAGCCGCGCGAGCGCCTCGTCGGGCGGGATGAAGCGCTCAGAATCCGCCTCGTCGACCGAGAACGGGCCGATCTCGAGGCGGCGAAGCGTGCGGCAGTGGCCGCCGAGCGCGTCCGCAACCGCCCGGACGTACGTGCCCGAGCTGACGCTGAGATCGAGCCGAACCTCAGTATCTGTATACGCGATGACGTCGAGCGCGTAGATCTGCGAGCGCCGCGTCGGCATCTCCACAGAGACACCACGCCGCGCCAGCTTGTAGGCGCGCTCGCCGCCGATCTTTACCGCCGAGGCGGCGGGGATCGGCAGCTCGACTTCACCGCGGAGGTCCGCGAGCCGCCGTTCGAGCTCCGCCGCTTGCGGCCGAGCGCTCCGAGCGACGACTTCGCCTTCCGGATCGCCGGTCGAGGTGCGGGCCGTCAGATCGACGTCGGTGACGTATCGCTTGTCGAGCCCCACGAAGCACGACGCAAGTTTAGTTGCCCTGCCGGACAACAACAGCAACAAACCTGTCGCAAAAGGGTCAAGAGTTCCAGCATGACCCGTGCGCGCACCGGTGCGCCGTCTCAAATCCGCCACGATGGCGAACGACGAAGGTCCCGCCGGCTTGTCGACGAGAACGATCCCGCTCGGCTCAAGCGCGCGAGGAGGCAAGGAACTCGCGGCGCACGAAGTCGGTGATGTCCTCGATCGATGCCTCACTCGAGAAGCCGGCGGCCTGGCGGTGACCGCCGCCGCCCGACTTGCGCGCGATCGCCGAGACGTCGAGCTCGTCGACGCTGGCGCGGAGGCTGACCCGGCGCGTCGGGCCGTCGTGGCGCGGCGGCTCCCGGATCAGCACGGCCATGTCGGCGCCCTCGACTGCGCGGAGGTAGTCGATGATTCCTTCGGAGTACGGCTCGGCTGCGCCGACCTCGTTGAAGTCGGTGCGAACCAGGTACGACACGACGATCCGTCCGCCCTCGTACACCTGCGCCCGCTCCAGCGCGCGTGCCAGCAGCTTCAACTTCGCGAACTCGACCGACTCGTACACGCCCTGAAAGACGCGATGGACGTCGGCACCTGCCTCGACGAGCTCGGCTGCGAGCCGCAACGCCTTCGGCGTCGTATTCGTGTACTGGAAGCGGCCGGTGTCGGTGACGAGCGCGATGTAGAGCGCCTCGGCGATCTCTTGCGACAGCTCGACGTCGAGCTCGCGGAAGAGATCGCGTAGTACCTCTCCCGTCGACGACGCGTCGGGAACGATGAGATTGATGTGTCCGAAACGCGTGTTGTCGTGATGGTGATCGACGTCGACGGCGAGCGGGACGCGTCCGAGCACTTCTGGATCGGCGATGCGGCTCTCGTTCGCGCAATCGACGGCGAGCAGCACACGCTCGGAGACGTCGTCGGGCCAGCGCCGCCACAGCTCCGCGAGCGGCATGAAGCTGTACTCGCCGGGAAGCGGCGCGTCGCCGACGAGTACCCTCGCCGAGTCTTTCCCGAGCTGGTCGAGTGCGAGCTTCATCGCGAGTAGCGAGCCGAGAGCGTCGCCGTCGGGATTCTCGTGCGTCGTGATCAGGAAGCGTTCGTGTCCGCGGATCGCGTCGGCGACCGCGGCCAGCTCACTCGCTGTCGTCTGGGGCGAGTTCATCGATCAGCTTCGTCATGCGGACCCCGTGCTCGACCGACGGATCGTACTCGAACGCAAGTTGGGGAGTTCGTTTCAGACGCAACTCACGCGCGACGCGCGCCTGCAAGACCGCGTGCGCCGCCTGTAGCCCGGCGAGCGTCTGCGTCCGCTTGCGCTCGGCGCCGAGCACGGAGACGAACACACGCGCGTGGCGCAGGTCGGTTGACGTCTCGACGCCGGTCACCGTGACGAAGCCGATGCGCGGGTCCTTCAGCTGACCGACGCCTTCGGAGAGGACCTGCCGGATCGACTCGTTCACGCGACGCATGCGTTCGGTCATGCGGGATATTCAAGCGCTTGGACGCCCTGCTGCTGGTCGCCGTCGCCGCGTGGTGCTTCATCACGGCAGTCGCGGGCGGGCTCGTCGGTCTCGTTCTCGGCAACCTGCGGCTGCCGGTCATCGTGCTGGCGGCCTCCAGCCCTGCGGCCGGCGCGGGGGCGAACATCGGCATCTCCGCGATCGCTGCCCTGACCGCGGCGATCACACACATCCGGGCCGGTCGGATCGACTGGCGGATCTTCTTCTGGATGGCGCCGCCGTCCGTCCTCGCAGCGCTCGCCGGCGGGTTGCTCGCGGGTGAGGTTCCCGCCGATGTGCTGCTCGCCGTCATCGGCGTCACCCTCCTCTTGTTCGGTCTCGACCTCCTCCGCCCGCGGCGGCAGCGCATGCCTCCGGCCGGCGGCTTCAGCACGGCCGCTGCTGTCACGAGCGGCGTCGTCATCGGCCTGCTCGGCGGTTTCGTCGGGTTGATCCTCGGTGCCCTGCGTATCGGTGCGCTGCTGCGGTTCGTCGGGGCGGACGCGTTCCGCGCCGTCGGCACGAATGTCGCCGTCGGGTTCTGCCTCGGCGTCGCCGGCGTGGCCGGACACCTCACCGGCGGCGTCGATTGGACGCTGCTCGTCATCGGTGCCGCGGCCTCGGTTCCGGGTGCGCTGCTCGGCGCGCGCCTGACGGGCCGCCTCGATGAGCAGCACCTGCTCCGCGCGGTCGGTGCCGTTCTGATCGTCGCCGGGACGGCGATGCTCGTACAGGCGTTCGTCTAGCCGACGGTGACGATGTCGCGCTCGCTGCGGACGAGCTCGAACTCCTGCCCCGAGAGGTAGCGCTCCGCGTGGTCGAGTAGCTGCTCCGCCTCGCCGTACTCCCGCGTCACGCACGACAGCGTCAGCCGTGCGCGTTGCCAGAGCTCGTGGTGGTCGACTTCCGCGACCGCGACGCCGAAACGGTTTTGCAGCTGAGCCTTCGCCGACTTGACGTACTTGCGCTTCCCCTTCAACGATCCCGCCTCGGGGAAGTGCAGCTCGACGCTGAGGATCCCGACGTAGCCGGCGCCCACGGCAAGTATTGAGGCCGGCGCCTAGGTCGTGGCTGCGGGCGCGGGCTCGTCGAGCGTCGTGCGCTCGACCGCGCGCGTCTCGAAAGCTTCCAGCACGTCGCCTTCTTTCACGTCGTTGAAGCCGTCGAGGAGGATGCCGCACTCGAAGCCCTCGGAGACTTCGCGTGCGTCGTCCTTGAAGCGCTTCAACTGCGCGATCGTCGTCTCGTGGATCACGGTGCCGTCACGCACGAGGCGCACCTGCGCGCCGCGGCGGATCAGGCCGCTCGTGACCATGCAACCGGCGATCGTGCCGAGCCGCGACACCTTGAAGAGCGCGCGTACCTCGGCCTCGCCGAGCGTCTCTTCGGTCTCGACGGGCCGCAACATCCCGACGAGCGCCTGCTCGATGTCCTGGGTCAGCTGGTAGATGACGCGATACGTGCGGATCTCGACGCCCTCGCGCTCGGCGAGCGCGCGCGCCTCGGCGTTCGGCCTCACGTTGAAGCCGACGACGGTCGCGCCCGACGCGGAGGCGAGCATGATGTCGTTCTCGGTGATGCCGCCGACGCCCTGATGGATGACGTTCACGCGCACTTCGGGATGCTGGATCTTGGCCAGCTCGGACACGGCCGCTTCGACAGAGCCGACGACATCGCCCTTGAGCACGAGGTTGAGGTCGCGCACCGCACCGGCCTGCATCTGCTCGAACAAGTGCTCGATCGAGACGCCGCGCGACGCTTGCGCGAGCTGCTCGCGGCGGAGCCGCTCGCCACGCACGTTCGCGAGGTCGCGTGCGCGCCGCTCGTTCTCGACGACGCGGCACAGCTCGCCCGCGGGCGGCGGCTTGTCGAAGCCCAGGATCTCGACCGGATCGCCCGGCCGCGCGTCCTTGACCTTGTCGCCGCGGAAGTTGTAGAGCGCGCGTACCTTCCCCCACGCGTCGCCGGCGACAACCGCATCGCCGACATGCAGCGTGCCGCGGTGGACGAGCATGGTCGCCACCGGGCCGCGGCCGACGTCGAGTCGTGACTCGATGATCGGGCCGGAAGCTTCGGCCGTCGGATTCGCCGTCAGCTCGAGCTCGGCGTCGGCGACGAGCAAGACCCGCTCGAGCAGGTCGTCGAGATTCTCGCCCTGCTTTGCGGACACGTCGGAGAACTGCGTCGTGCCGCCCCACTCCTCCGGCTGGAGCCCCTCGGTCGAGAGCTCGTTGCGCACGCGGTTCGGGTCGGCATCGGCGACGTCGATCTTGTTCACGGCGACCACGATCGGCACCTCGGCCGCGCGCGCGTGGGAGATCGACTCCTTCGTCTGCGGCATCACGCCGTCGTCCGCAGCAACGACGAGCACGGCGATGTCCGTGACCTTCGCGCCGCGTGCGCGCATCGCAGTGAACGCCTCGTGGCCCGGCGTGTCGAGGAAGGTGAGCTTGCGGCCGTTGTGCTCGGCCTGGTACGCGCCGATGTGCTGCGTGATCCCGCCGGCCTCGGTCTCGACAACGGAGGTCTGGCGGATGGCGTCGAGGAGCGTCGTCTTGCCGTGATCGACGTGGCCCATGATCGTGACGACCGGCGGGCGCGGCTGGAGATCGGCCTCGCTGTCCTCGAAGACCTCGGGCTCGTCCTCCTCGTCGGCCGCGTGGCGAACGGTCACCTCGCGTTCCGGCGCGAACTCCGCGGCGATCAGCTCGACCTCGTCATCACCCACGGACTGGGTGATGGTGACGACCTTGCCGAGGCCCATCATGAACATGATGATCTTGGGGGCAGGAACGCCGAGGGCCTGCGAGAGATCGCGCACCGTGACCCCAGACTGAACAGAGACCGGTCCCGTGACCGGCGCGACCTCGCGCTGTTGCTTGGGGCGCGGCGGCTCGCGGTCGCGCTGCTGCCGTGAGTCGCGCGGCCGGGCGGCGGCGTTGTCGATGATGACGCGGCGCTTGCTGCGCGCGCCGGGGCCGCCCTGACGGGGCCGCATGGGCCGGTTCGGCCTGTTTGGTCCGGATTCGTTCGCCATTACGTCCTCAAGTGTAGAGAGATGCCAGTTCCGGCTCGACGCGCACGTTCCGCCTCAGTGTCCGGTTGAAGGCGCGGCGCGAGACCGCCCGCTCGAAGCAGGAGAGGCGCCGGCACGTGTATGCGCCGCGGCCCGGCTCCTTGGCGCCCGGCACGAGAACGCCATCCGGAGCGACGAACCGCAGCAGCTCGCCCTGTGGGGCCTTTCGGCCGCAGCCCACGCAGCTCCGTGTCGCCTCCGTCAAGCAGCAGGCGCGTCGCCGCCGCTCTCGTGCTCGACGGGGATACCGGCCGGAACCTCGTGTTCCGGCGCGGCAGTCGGGTGCGCGACATCGAGATCGACCTCGCCCTCCGTCGCGGCGATCTCGGTCGCGTCGGGGCCATGTGTCGCCGCAACGTCGGCGGGCGCCTCCGACTCGAGCACCGGCGCGGAGTCGTCGGGAAGGCTCTCAGGCCCGATGCTCTCCGCCTCGGGCGGAGCGGCGTCGGCTTGCGCCTCGAGCTGGGGCTCGGCTTCTGCCTCGATCGGGTCGGTGTCTTCGGTGTCGTGCAGCGCGAGCTCCTGGTGCGCAGCCAGGCCGCAGTAGCGCGAGCCCGGCAGCGCTTCGTTCGGACAGCGCTTGCCGTTCGAGAGCACGGCTGCGCAACGGCCGGTGAACTCCTCGCCTTCGCCGCCGCCGTATGCGGCGGCCGCCTCGGCCTGCGCGAATTCGGTATCCGACTGGATGTCGACCTTCCATCCGGTCAGCCGTGCGGCCAGCCGTGCGTTCAAACCCTCCTTGCCGATCGCGAGCGCGAGCTGGTCGTCGGGGACGATCACCGTCGCCTCCTTCGTCTCGTCGTCGACGAAAACTTCGCGCACGCGCGCCGGGGACAGAGCCTTCGCGACGAAGCGCGCCGGCTCCGAGTTCCACGGGATGATGTCGATCTTCTCGCCGCGCAACTCCGATACGACCATGCGCACGCGCGAGCCGCGCGGCCCGACGCATGCGCCGACAGGGTCGACGCCCTGGGCGTGCGACTCGACTGCGATCTTCGAGCGATAACCCGGCTCCCGTGCGACGCCGCGGATCTCGACGAGGCCGTCGGCGATCTCCGGCACCTCGAGCTCGAAGAGCGTCTTGATCAGCTCGGGGTCGCGCCGCGAGAGGATGACCTGCGGGCCCTTCGTCCCGGAGCGCACCTCCGTGATGACGGCTTTGATGCGGGATCCCTGTTCGTAGCGCTCGCCGTCGACCTGCTCGGAGCGCGGCAGGAGCGCCTCCACCTTCCCGAGGTCGACGAGCACGTTGTTGCGGTCGCCGGCCTGCTGGACGATGCCCGTGACGACCTCGCTCTCGCGGTCCTTGTACTCGTCGTACATCATGCTCCGCTCCGCTTCGCGGATGCGCTGCAGGATCACCTGCTTCGCCGTCTGTGCGGCGATGCGGCCGAAGTTCTCGGGGGTGACGTCCTCGCGCTTGACCTGCTCGCCGGGGACATCGGACCAGTCGATGTCGAGATCGTCGTCCGACAGCAGTGTGTGCGAGCGCTCCCCGTTCTCGGCCTCGATGCGCTCGAGCTCCTCGAGCGCGCGCTCGCGCGCCTCGTCGAGGAGTCGCTCCTCGATGTCCGCCGGAAGCTCGATCGAGTAGACGCGGAAGTCGCCTTCGTCGTCGATCTCGACGGTGGCGTGGCGCGAAGCGCCGGGTGTCTTCTTGTACGCCGCCAGGAGCGCGTCCTCGAGCGCCGCCACGAGTGCGCCGCTCTCGATTCCTTTTTCGCGCTCGATGTCGCGGACTGCATCGACGATTTCTTGCGTCATCTCGTCCCCACTTCCTCGATCAGATTGCCCCGAACGATCGAGTCGTACGGGATGGCGATGGACTCGCCCTCGGCCTTGACGGTGACGGCGCGCTCGCCGGCCGCCACGACCTCGCCGCGGAGGCGGTTCCGCTCCTCCGTACGCAGCGTCACCCGGCGGCCGACGACGTTGCGGAAGTGCGCCTGGTTGCGCAGCGGGCGTTCGATGCCGGGCGATGACACGTCGACCGCGTAGCTGCGCAGGTATTCACGTAGGACGTTCGTCACGCGCTCGCAGAGAGCATGGTCGACACCGTCGATGTGATCGACGTAGACGGTGAAGCGATCGGGGCCCGTCAATTCCACGGCCAGCACTTCGGTGCCGGCCAGCGCCCCTTCGACCTTCGGGGCGATCTCCCGCAGCAGTTGTCGTTCCTTCTCGTGGGTGGCGGCCAATGCTCCTGCTCCTGTCATAAAAAATGGGCCCGCAGGCCCATTTCGCGAACAGCTCGAAATGTGGTGTCAGGAGAATAGCAAGCCGATCGTCAGTCGAGGACGATCGTGACGGGTCCGTCGTTCACGAGCGCGACGGCCATCCGTGCGCCGAAGATCCCGTGCTGAACCGGCACCCCCTCGTGGGCGAGCGTCTCGCAGAAGCGCTCGTAGAGCGGGATCGCGTCGTCCGGAGCCGCCGCGCCGGTGAAGCTCGGGCGATTGCCCTTCCGCGTGTCGGCGATCAGCGTGAACTGGCTGACGACGATTGCGCCGCCGCCGACGTCGAGGACGCTGAGTGCGAATTTGCCACGGCCGTCTTCGAAGATGCGCAGCCGCGCGACCTTGCCCGCCAGTCGGTCCGCGTCTGCGCTCGTGTCGCCGCGGGCGACTCCCAGCAGCACGACGAGTCCGCGGCTGATCTCCGCAACCGTCTCGCCGCCGACCTCGACCCGCGCCTCCGAGACGCGTTGGCAGACGGCACGCACCACCAGATCATCCCAGGGGTGCGCATGACGTTTCCTTGTTAGTTACACGCGCGCGCGCCCCCACCCTGGGTGGGGAGTACCCACGACCCACTGCGGACGACGCTATCGGCGAAAGGCGCACGCGTCGCGAACGCATCCGTGCCGATTAGGCGCCGATCAGCTCTCGCCGTCCGAAGCGGACTCGTCCTCGCCGGACGGACCCGCGTCCAGATCGAGAATGCGCGAGGCGTAGTGCTCGTTCTGCGGCCGCAGCGAGCTCGCCAACTTGTAGTGCCCATTCGCCTCGGCGTCTTTCCCCTGCTTCTCGAGCGCGCGACCGAGCGCGTAGTGCGCATAGTGGTCCGTCGGCGAAAGCTCGAGCATCGCCCGGAACTCCGCTTCGGCCTCCTCGTAGCGCTGGATCCGCAGATACGCGATCCCGAGGGCCTCTCGAATCGACGCCTTGTCCGGCTCGCGCCGCTTGGCCTTCTCTAACGCAACCGTCGCCTGGGCGGCGCGCCCTTTGCGCAGGTGCGCCTGCCCTTGCTGAAAGAGGTCGTATGTCTCGCTCACGTCGCTCGCAGGTAGGGAAAGTTCTCCTTCACCAAGTCAAGCGGATACGTCAAATCCCGCGTCTTCCCGATCTCGACGGCGATAACCGTCTCCCCGTCGTCGATCGCCGACTGATACGCATTTCCGAGCTCGTAGGGAGGGCGATCGCGGCAGAGGCGCTCGGCCACGCCCTCAGCGAGGCCCCATAGCGGCGCCGGCGTCCACGGCCCGTCGCCGCCGGTGTCGCGGACGCGCACAAGTCGTCGGCCGGAGCGGCGGACCGGATCGCGGTCGGGCCCGGGCCGCGGGTCGGTGCGGACCCCGATCGCGCCGGCAGCGCCGGACTCGCGGAACGCGCGCGCGAAGCGCGCGATGTCGCCGCCGGCGAACAACGTGTCGGCTGCCGAGACGACGGCCGGCAGCTGGCCGCCGGCCTCCAGTGCGCGACGGACGGCGTCGGCCGAGCCGAGCACCTCCGGCTGGCGCACGCTGCGGACGTCCACGCCGAATGCCGACCCGTCGCCCGCGAGCGTTTCCACCTGCTCGGCGAGATGCCCGGTGACCAGCCATACGCGCTCGCATTCCGCCAGCGCGAGCTCGCGCAGCAGGACAGCCAGTACGGGCCGCCCGTCGATCGGCAAGACGGCCTTCGCCCAGTGTTCGGTCAACGGACGCAGCCGTGTGCCTTGACCGGCCGCCATCACGACGGCGTCCACGCTCAGCCCAGCCCGAGCGAGCGGACCGAGACGAGGCCGCGTGCACGGTCGAGGACGAACAGGCCGCGGCGAAGCTTTCGCTTGACCTCGCGCAACTCGATGCGTGCCCGGTGCGCGGCCTCACGCGCGTCGCGAAGCGGTCCGTACCGCGCGGCCGTCGCTGCGCGTGCGAACTCCGTTGCGTCGACGCCGAACCGATCGGCGACCGCGTTACCGAGCTCGTGGAGTGTCGCCGCACGAGATGCCGGCACGTGCTGGTCGTGCAGGAATTCCGCCAGCTCGCGTGCGCACGCCGCCGCGATTCGGCGAGGGTCGCGCGTGAGATAACGAATCTTGCGCCGCGCAACCTTGAGCGTGACGATCACCGCCGCCACTCCGGCCACGAGCAGGAGCAAGAACCAGAACAGGCTCGGGCGCCGCTGCTGCGCCGGAGGCGGCGCATGCAAGCCGAACACCGGGACGTCGGCGGCAGACCGCGGCGTGCGCACCTCACTGTCGCGGCCCAGCCCGGCGCCCCCGCCGCCGAAGACTTCTCCGCCCTTGACGATCGCCGCAAACAGCTTGGCGGCCGCCGAGGGGTTGAAGCCGGCCGACGTCGAGCTGTACGAGCCGCTCAGCCGCCCGCGTCCCGGCGTCGGGTCGAATGCGAGCCAGCCGTAATCGCGGAACCACACCTCGACCCAGGCGTGCGCGTCGTGGTCGCTCACCGTCCAGGTTCCGTCATGGAAGTGGCCCGGCACGAAGCCGGCGGCCACGCGCGCCGGAATCCCGAGCAGCCGGAGCATCAGCGCCATCGCGCCGGCGAAATGCTGGCAATAGCCGGTGCGCGTGTCCACGACGAACCCGACAAGCGGCGGCAGGCCGGGTGTTGCGCCCGGATGCTCGGAGTAGGTGAAGCCGCCGGTGACCCGGAACCAACGCTCGAGCGCGACGGCCGCCGCATAGGGCGACGTCGTCTGGCCGGCGACGGCCCGGGCGCGCTCGTACAGCTCCGCGTACGGCTGGAGACGACCCGTCAGAAGGGCGAACATCTGTCTCTCCCGGTTGGGCGCGTCGAAGGCCGGCGCCGTCACGCGTCGCGCGACGTCGAGCTCGCGGCGCGGCCTCGTCAACGCGATGGGGTACGCGGCGCGCGCGCGCACGAGCTCCTCGGGCGTCGGCCGCGGCGAGTAGCTCCACACGACGTAGCGCTGGTCGCGCCGCAACCCGTCGAGCACGTGCGCAACGCCCTGACCGTCGTCCACGACCGGCTCGCTGACGTTGTGCGCGACCGGAACGCTCGCACCGACGAGGTGGTCGTCGGCGAGTGCCCGTACCGTGACCTCCTGCTTCACCCAGTTCGCCGGGTTGGCCGCATCCGGCGGGGTGAGCTCGTGGCTCTCAGACGGCGACTCGTGCCACACGTTCTCGCGCCAGCGCGTGCCATCGAACCAGTCGAGGACGGTCGCGCGCCAGTACTGCGTGCGGCGCGGCGCCCGGATCGTCAGCACCGTCGTCTCCTTCTTCGGGAAGCGGACGCCGCCGTAATGCGCGTCCCAGACGTAGCGCACGCTCACCGGTTTCTGCGGACGCGTGTAGAAGTCCCACTGCTGCCAGTCGAGGAATGCGTCCTTCGCAACGGCGGCGGAGCTCGAGAGCGCGAGCGCGCCGACGACGACGACGGCTCCGACGGGCAGGGCCAGCCGGCTCGGCCGTTCAGTCAGACCTGCGAGCAGCGTCAGAGCGACGGCCAGTAAGACGATGCCGCGGCCGAGCTCGTCGCCTCCCGTGAGCAGCGTCGCCGGCCAGCCGGCGCCGATCAGGAACGCGATCACGGCGACCAACGCGTGTCGCCCCGCAACGGCGAGTGCAACGGCAAGCGTGAAGCCGAAGATCGCGAACAGGATGACCTCGTGCATTCGTATGTTCCGCGCCGGATCGATCGGCAGGCGGAAGTCGTAGAAGTCGAGGAAGCCCCGGCCGAACCGCGAGCCCGCGCCCCCGGCGTGCTGTGGCGACACCGAGAACGCCACGCACAAGGCGAAGAACGTCGCCACGGCCGCTGCAGCGATACGCGCCCACCACGGACGCAGCAACGCCGGCGCGATCGCCAGCAGCACGAGCACGAACGGCCGGCCGCCGCCGGACCGCGGGTCTTCGAAGCGAAGCCAGTTGACCGCGATCACGAGCGCGGCCACGCCGCTGAGGGCGGCCGTTCTAAGCACGTGCTGCCTCCGCGACTCCCACGCCTTCGAGCGCGTCCGCAAGCTCGTCGCCGGCGCGCACGACCGCAACGGGGATGCCGGCCGTCTGCAGGCGCAGGAGCAGCGGCTCCGGCCGCCGGGCATTGCCGTTGAACGTGGGCGCCTCGACGTAGACGAGCGAGACCTTGCGGCGCGAGAGGGAACGCTGGACGAGCCGGTCGACGAGCGCCTGCTCCAGCCGTGCTGTCACCACCGCGAGCTCGAGCGCGCGCGCTGCGCTGCCGCCGTCCTCGGCCAGCAAACGCGCGAGCGGCCGGCGTCCGGTCGGCTCGGCTGCGGCGAGCAGCTCGAGCGCCCGGCGCCAGTCCGCCGCGGGCGCGTGCACCTGCTGCACCTCGCGACGCTCCGAGTTGACAACGAGCACGGCGCGACGGCCACGGCGCACGTACGCATCGAGCAACGATCCGGCGGCGCGCACCTGCACGTCGAAGCTCTCGCCCACGACCGCCGAAGCGTCGGCGTCGAGCAGCACGGCGATCTCGTCGCGCGGCGCGTCCTCGAGCTCCTTCACCATCAGCTGCCCACGGCGCGCGGTCGAGCGCCAGTGGACGCGTCGCAGCGACTCGCCCTCTTCGTACTCCCGCACGCCGTGGAGCTCAAAGCCGGTGTTGCGACGGAGGAGCAGCCGGCGCCCGTCGTGTGACGTCGCCCCGCTTTCCGAGAAGAGCTGCCCGAGCCGGACGAGCCGCGGATACACCAGCAGGGCGCCGGGCGCAGGCAGCTCGATCGCAACGCGCTCGAGTCCGAACGGATCGGCCAACTCGATGCGCACGTCGCCGAACGTGTAGCGACCGCGCGGCAGCCCCCCCAGCACGTAGCGCACGCTCAGCCGGCGTCCGTGGCGCCGGAGCGGATGTCGTTGCGCGCCCAGGCGGCCGACGCGCTCGACGAGCGTCGCCGCAGCCGGCAGGACGCTCGCCGTCGCCTCGAGCTCGACCGCGACCGGGACGTCGTCGCCCTCGACGTGTTCCGTGTCGCCCCAGCCGCGGCGCACGTGGAACGGGCGCTTCGCGAGCCGCACCCAGACCCATGCCGTCGCGACGACCAGCAGCAACCCGGCCGCGACCGGATAGAGCGGTTTCGAGCCGAACGCCCAGGCCGAGACGTAGACCCCGAAGCCGAGGCCGAGAACGACGCGCCCGCGACGCGTCAGCACTAGACCGGAACGGGAGTCTTCTCGAGCGTCTCCTGAACGATCTGCTCTCCCGTCAGACCGCTCGAGCGCGCTTCGGGCGCAAGGATCAGCCGGTGCGCGAGCACGGGCACGGCGACCGCCTTCACGTCGTCGGGCTCGAGGAACGTGCGACCGGCGGCGAGCGCGCGCGCCTTCGCCACGCGGAGCAACGCGATGCCCGCGCGCGGGCTGGCACCGAGGTACAACCGCGAGTCACCGCGTGTCGTGCGCAAGAGCGCGACGACATAGCGGTTCAAGCTCTCTTCGACATAGATCGTTTTCGCCTCGTCCGCGAGCCGAACAGCCTCGGAGGCGTCGAGGACCGGCTCCAACGCGTCGAGCGGGGGATCCGCGGTCTGCTCGGTCAACATCTTCGCCTCCTCCGAGAGGGGCGGATAGCCGATTGCGATGCGCATCGTGAACCGGTCCAGCTGCGCCTCCGGCAACGGGTACGTCCCTTCGTACTCGATCGGGTTCTGCGTCGCCATCACCATGAAGGGCCGCGCGAGCTCGTACGAGACGCCGTCGATGGTGACCTGCTGCTCCTGCATGCACTCGAGCAGCGCGGCCTGGGTCTTCGGCGATGCACGGTTGATCTCGTCGACGAGCAGGAGGTTCGCGAAGACTGGCCCCGGCCGGAACTCGAACTCGTTCGAGCGCTGGTTGAAGACGTTGACGCCGGTGACGTCCGACGGCAACAGATCCGGCGTGAACTGCATGCGCGAGAACGAGACGTCGAGCGAGCGCGCCAGTGCTTTCGCGAGCATCGTCTTGCCGACGCCGGGAAAGTCCTCGAGGATCAGGTGCCCCTCGCCGACGAGGCACAGCACGCAGAGACGCAGCGTGTCCTCCGGCGCGTGCACGACACGGGCAAGGTTCTCGATCAGCGCGCGGACAGTCTCCGCGGCCTCCGCCGTGTCGACGCGTTCGCTACGAGGTTCGCTCACGCAACAGCTCCTCGGCGGTATCTACGATCGCGGCGGCGATTCGGTCTTTCGGCGCCTTCGGCACGCGCCGGTCCCCGGAGGCGGTGACGAGCACGACCTCGTTCTCCTCGCTGTCGAAGCCGACGTCGTCCCGGGCGACGTCGTTGTAGACGACGAGGTCGACGTGTTTGCGTTCCAGCTTCTCGCGCGCGCGCGTGAGACCTTCGGCGCCGGTTTCCGCGGCGAATCCGACCAGCACCTGCTCGTTCGTGCGGCGCTCGCCGAGCGCCTGCAGAACATCGGCGGTCGGCTGCAGATCGAGTTGCCACGTACGCTCGTCCTTCGGCCTTTTCGTCGACAGCTGCTGCGCAGGCCGGTAGTCGGCGACGGCCGCCGCCATCACGACCAGATCCGCATCACGCCGGTCGAGCGCCGCGTCGAAGACCGACTCTGCAGTCGGCGTCTCGACGACTTCCACGCCGCCCGGCGGCGAGACCGCCAGGTTCGCCGCAAGCAGCGTGACGTCGGCACCCCGCTTGCGGGTCTCGTCGGCGAGCGCTACGCCCATCCGGCCCGAGGACCGGTTGCCGAGGAAGCGGACGGTGTCGAGCGGCTCGCGCGTCCCCCCCGCGCTCACGAGCACGCGTCTCCCCGCCAGCGAGTCGGATTCCCCCAGCAGCGCGCGGCAGCACGCGAAGATCTCCTCCGGCTCGGCCATGCGGCCGAGCCCCCACTCTCCCTCCGCCGTCTCGCCTTCGGCCGGTCCGACCATCGAGACGCCTCGTACGCGCAGAGCGTCCATGTTCGCCTGCGTCGCCGGATGTGCCCACATGCGCGGGTTCATCGCCGGCGCGACCAGCACCGGCCCGCCGTGGGCCAGCGCCGCCTCGGCAACGAGGTTGTCGGCGAGCCCGTACGCGAGCTTGCCGAGGGTGTTCGCCGTGAGCGGGGCGATCACGAGCAGGTCCGCGCGCGTCAGGTGGACGTACAGGTCCTCCGCCGGCGAGCGCCGGGCGAGCGCGAAGAAGGTCTCGGCGCGGACGAAGCGCTCAGCGCCGGCCGTCACGAGCGGGACGACCTCGTGCCCGGCCCGCACCAGCAGCCGCACGAGCTCGCAGGCCTTGTAGGCCGCGATTCCCCCCGTAACGCCGACGAGCACCCGGGCCATGCCCGAATTCTGCCCTTACTTCGGGTACTTGTACTTCAACTTGCCCTCGGAGACTTCCTCGAGGGCCATGGTGAGGTAGTTCTTCGAGCGGGACTCGATCAGCGGCGGCGGCGCCTGCTCGAAGCCGATTCCCTCCCCGAGCTGGTGGTGGTAGTCGTTGATCTGGCGCGCGCGCTTGGCCGCCACGATGACCATCGCGTAGCGCGAGTCGACGTTGTCGAGCAGCTCATCGATGCGGGGATGGATCATGGGCGGCTCATGGTACCTGCGGTTTGCAACTCGCCGCGAACGATCCCCATCAGCTCGTCCGCCGCGCGGTCGAGATCGTCGTTGACCACGACGTGGTCGAACCGGTCCTGCTGTTCTTGTTGCTCGCGCGCCAGGTCGAGCCGGACCTGGATCTCGCCGGAGCTCTCGGTCGCCCGCGCGCGCAGGCGGCGCTCCAGCTCCGCAAACGACGGCGCCGCGACAAAGATCGTGACGGCGCCGGGAATCGTTTTGTGCACCCGCAGCGCGCCGTCGGTCTCGAGGTCGAGCAGCGGCACCT
>JBJMJL010000053.1:0-22905 GCA_045806365.1 Gaiellaceae bacterium | reverse complement strand
ACGGCGTCCGGGAAGCGCTTCGGCGTCACACGTAGAGCCTAAGGCGCCGCCTCGCGGCGCGAACTACCAGGGCGCGAGCCTAAGGCGCCGCCTCGGCGGCGCCGCATAGAGGTCGCACAGGCTCAGCCTGTTCGTCCGTCTTGACCACATTCCTAGGCACGACTCGGCTCGAACTACCAGGGCGCGAGCCTAAGCAGTGCTCTCACAGGACCGTGCCGCCTGTACAGGTCGACGCGGCGCAAGGCGTAGGGATTGCGGCCGCCCTCGCGCAAGCCGTACGCGCGCTCGTACCGGGCCGCGCGCACCAGACGGTGCACGCGCTCGTCGTGCTCGCCGTAGGGATACGCGAAGTCGGTGCACGGACGGCCGAGCTGATCCTCGAGCTCCCGCTTCGACTCGACGAGCTCGGCTCGAACCTCCGCATCACCCAAGCGCGTCAGGTGCGCGTGCGAGACGCCGTGCGACCCGATCGCGACGCCGGCATCGCCGTGCGCGCGGAGCTCGTCCCACGTCATCGTCGCGAGCTCGGCCGGATCGTCGCCCGCGAGCTCGGGAATCGTCAGCGGCGCGCCGTCGCGTGCGTACTGCGTGCAGACGAAGATCTGTGTCGGCACGCCGAGCTGCGCGAGCTCCGGGAAGACGCGGGCGGCCGTGCGAAACGCGTCGTCGAAGGTCGCGCGCACGCGGCCGAAGCGGCGGAGCAGCCGCACCTGACGCAACAGCAGCTCAGGCGTGATGCAGAGGCGGTGCTCCCACCTCGGCGAAACCGCGTGGTAACAGAGAACTACGCCGCTTTGATTTCGAGGATCTTGAACTTGAGCGTGCCGCGCGGGGCAGCGACCTCGACGGTCTCGCCCTTCTTATGGCCGATGATCGCCTTGCCGACCGGCGACTCATTCGACAGCTTGTTCGCCGCGGGATCGGCCTCGGCGGAGCCGACGATGTGGTACTCGATCGTCTCCTTCGCGGACACGTCGCGCAGCTTCACCTTCGAGCCGACGGAGACGACGTCTTTCGCAATGTCCTTCTTCGTGATGACGCGGGCGTCGCGCAGGCGCTCTTCGAGCGTGGCGATCCGGTGCTCGAGCAACATCTGCTCGTTCTTCGCGTCGTCGTATTCGGCGTTCTCCGCGATGTCGCCGAACTCGCGCGCAACGCGAATCCGCTCGGCCACCTCGCGGCGCTTGACGGTCGAGAGCTGCTCGATCTCGTGCTTCAGCTTCTCGTAGCCCTCGGGTGTGAGGATGACTTCCTTCACGGTGGGAACACCCCTTCTTACGAAAAACGCGGCGCTGCAGGCGCCGTCGCGGGCGCGAATAGTAGCTGTCCAACCGGAGGCCGTCAACAGTCGTGAGGGGTACCATTTCCCGCTCTGTGCAGGTAGATCTTCGTCAATCCTGGTGGATCCGCGACATCGAGATCCCCACCCGGCTCGTCCTCGCCCCCATGGCCGGCGTCAGCGTCCAGGCCTTCCGGCGCCAGGGACGCCGCTTCGGGGCGGGGCTGGTCTGCTCCGAGATGGTCAGCTGCGCCGGGCTCGAGCACAAGAACGAGCGGACGCTGGGCTACCTCCGCGTCGCCCGCGACGAGCATCCTCTGGCCATCCAGATCTTCGGCTCGGAGCCGCCGGTGATGGCGGAGGCGGCTCGAATGGTCACGGCGGCCGGTGCCGACATCGTCGACATCAACTTCGGCTGTCCGGTCCGGAAGGTCACGAAGACCGGTGCCGGCGCGACCCTCCTGGACGATCCGGACCGCGCGTGCGCGATCGTCGATGCCGTCGCGAGCGCGGTCGACGTTCCGGTCTCGGTGAAGATGCGCCGCGGTCTCGAGAACGGCTCGCGCGCGTGCCTCGCCGTAGGCCCGCGCCTCGTGGCGGCGGGGGCCGCGACGCTCACACTGCATCCGCGGTCCGCGCGTCAGATGTACACGGGTGAGGCGGACCACTCGCTGACCGCCGAGCTCGTCGAGCTCGTCGACGTCCCCGTGATCGCGTCGGGCGACGTCACGTCGCGCGCGCGAGCGCAGACGGTGCTCGCGACCACCGGCGCCGAAGCCGTGATGGTCGGGCGAGGCGCGCAGGGAAACCCCTGGGCGCTCCGCGAGATCGTCGACGGCGACGACGCGCACCCGTCACGCGAGGAAGTCGCGGCGGAGCTGATCGTCTTCGTTCGCGAGACCGCGCGCGAGCTCGGCGAGCGCCGCGCCGCCGGCTTCCTGAAGAAGTTTTACGGCTGGTATCTCGGTCGGGGACGCTTCCCGAAGCCGTTCAAGCAAGAGCTCGTGCAGCTCGACTCGACGGAAGACGTGGTGACGCGCCTGCTGGCCGCTGCGCCCGGCGCCGCCGACCTCGTCGAGCAACTCGAAGCGGAGCTTCCCGATCCCGCCGACGAGATCCTGCTCGACTCGATGCCGATCTCGATCTACGGCGGCGGCTAGCCCGCCCGGGTCTTAGGGCTTTTGCTTGTCGCCCCCGCCGGGGCCGGTGTGATCGTGGTTGTCGTCGCCCTTGCCCCAGCCCGGGCGCGCACCTTCGGACGGCGGCGTCGGTGACGCCGTCGGAGGAGGAGGCGCTGCAGCCGGCGGCGTCGCCGCGGGAGGCGCAGGAGCGGCAGCGGCAGCGGCAGTCGGCGCAGACGTAGAGGGCGACGAGGTCGGTGCGCTCGCCGGCGGCTGAGGAGCCGGCGTCGGAGGACCGGGCGGCGGCGAAGACGTCGGCGGCGTCGTCGTCGAGGGCGCCGGGGCCGCCGGCGTGCGCGGGGACGGCCGCACGGGCCGAGACGCGAGCACGGCAGCGGTCGACGGGTTGATTCGCCGAGTGACGCTGCGAGCGACAAGCGGATGAGCGACCGCCGGCCGCGGGCTCGACCGGACGAGATGGTGCGGCGGGATGCGCACGACCGTGGGCGCCGGCGTGCGCTGGACAGCGCCCGGCGGCGTGACGACGCGCGCTTCCGGCGTGCTCGACTCGAAGGCGGCACGCCAGAGGTACCCGGAGGTGGCGCCCGCGGCCACGAGCGCGCACAGCCGCAGCGCATCGAATGAGATCCGCACGCGCATAAGTATCGGCCCTATGCCAGACAGCATAGGTGCGAAAATGGAAGTCCGCTAGGCCGCCCTCACGACGCGATTCTTGCCTTCCTCCTTCGCGCGGTAGAGCGCGGCGTCGGCCGCCCGCAGCAGCTCTTCTCCCGACTGGTCGGGAGTCAGCTCGGCGACGCCGAAGCTCGCCGCCACGTGGATGGCCCGTTCCTCGGCGATCGAGATGGCGACGGTGTTGAGCGAGTGCCGCATCCGCTCTGCGACGCGCGCGGCGCCCTCGCAGTCCGTCTCCGGCAAGACGATTGCGAACTCCTCGCCCCCGATTCGTCCGGAAACGTCGACGTCGCGCACGTGCGAGCGGATCAGATCCGCGAACGCACGCAGGACGACGTCTCCGCCGTGATGACCGAACTCGTCGTTGACCTGCTTGAAGTTGTCGAGGTCGGCCAGCACGATCGTCAACGGCGAATCGAATCGCCGCGCGCGCTCGATCTCGGCGTCCAGCGCTTCGAGGAAGCGGCGACGGTTGACGAGGCCCGTGAGATCGTCGGTGATCGCCTGCCGTTGAACGACGTCGTGCAGGCGCGCGTTGTCGAGCGCCACCGCGGCCTGCGACGCCAGCCACTCGGCGAGCGTGCGCGTATCCCGGTCGAATCCCTCCTCCGGCGGGAACAGCACCAGCCGCGTCTCGGCGTCGGCGGCGAAGCCCAGCCCGAGCGTGATCGGCTTGCGCGGGCCGCCGACTTCGCCCAGCCAGGCGACCTCCTCGTCGCCCGAGTAGATCTCGCCGCCGAGGGCGCCGGTCGCCTCCGTGATCACCTCGAGGATCACAGGCAGGAGGACGCGCGGATTGTGCGTCGCGGCCAGCGCCTCGCCGACCAGCGCCAGCGCCTCGCGCGGGTCTCGGTGTACCGCCGACGAGGGACGACGCCGGTCGCTGCGCCTCGGGACAGCCCCTCGGCGGCGCTCGACGAGGCTCCAGACGAGCAGCCACGCCGTCAGGACGGTCGTCACGACTGCGAGGACGACCAGGCCCCACCGTATCGCCGCCAGGGTCATAGGCGGATTGTGTGCGTTTCGAGGGTCGGCGTGCTGGTAACCGAACTCTCATGGCGAGCCGGAAGGAGGCCAGAGGAGCCGTCGCAGAGGACCTCCGCGCGCTTGCGGACGATCTGAAGGCACTGCTCGAGGATCCGAAGAAGCGTAAGCGCAGGGAGAGACAGTGGAACGCGCTCTACGGTGGAATCGCCATCGTCACGACGCTCGTCGGCCGGCGTCTCGCGGCGAAAGCCTGGGGCATCCTCACCGGCGAGCCGCCGCCGATCAAAGGCGCCGCCGCGACGCAGCAGCAGCAGCAGCAGCAGCAGCAGCAGCGCGAGAAGACGCCCGCCTGACCGGCTAGCGGTTCCGCTCCCAGACGAGGCGAACGCCCTCGAGCGTCAGGAACGGATCGACGCGGTCGAGCGTACGCGCGTGCGGCGCGATCAACTCGGCCAGCCCGCCCGTGGCGACAGTCGGTGCGTCGGTTCCGAGCTCGGCGCGGATGTGGTCGACGATCCCGTCGACCTGCCCTGCGAAGCCGTAGACGACGCCGGACTGCAGCGCGCCGACCGTCGTCTTGCCGATGACGGACGCGGGCTCGACGAAGTCGATCTTGCGGAGGCGGGCGGCGCGAGCGAACAGCGCGTCCATCGAGATCTCGATGCCGGGCGCGAGCACGCCGCCGATGTACTCCGCGTCTTTCGAGACGACGTCGAAGTTGGTGGACGTCCCGAAGTCGACGACGATGCCCGGCGCGCCGTAGCGCTCGGTGGCTGCGACCGCGTTCGCAATTCGGTCCGGGCCGACCTCGCGCGGGTCGTCGTAGCGAATCGCGATCCCCGTCTTGACTCCAGGCCCGAGCTCCAGCAGGTCGGCCTCGGTGTAACGCGCCGCGAACTCCTGGTACGAGCGCACGACCTGCGGCACCGTCGACGAGAGCGCGATGCCGTCGACGCGGCTCAGCTCGAGGAAGCCGCGATAGAGCACGCCGAGCTCGTCACCGCTCTTGTGGCGTTCGGTCGCGACGCGCCAGTGGTCGACCAACTCGGCGCCGTCGAACAGCCCGAACACCGTCGACGTGTTGCCGACGTCTATAGCGAGCAGCACGCCTCGACCGCGCGCGCTAGACGTCGTCGTCGGCGGAGAGGGACTCGCCGATCTTCTCGGCGAGCGCCTCGGCGGTGAGGTGCGACTCCTCGCCCTCACCGCGCAGCTCCTCGACGGTGACGTCGCTCGACGTCCACACCTCGGCCCGCGGGATGATCCGCGTCGGACGGTTCTTGTCCCACACCCACACGTCCTCCATGCGCAGGTGGAAGAACGGGTAGTTCGGCTGCGAGACCTGCGCGAGGTCGAGGCGGTTGCAGAGGTACGTGGCGTCCTGCGTCAGGACGCAGTAGCGGAACAGGCCGAAGACGGCCGTGTACTCCCGCTTGAGGCGGAGCTCGAGCTCTGCCTCGAATTCGTCGAGCTCGTCGAGGTGGCTCATGCGCTCATTCTAGATTCGCCAGGAGGGTCTGGACCTGTCCCCTGCCTGGCACCTCCACGGCGGGGTCGAGGTCGGCGAGCGGCTCCAGGACGAAGCGGCGCTCGTGCAGACGAGGGTGCGGAATCTCGAGACCGGGCTCGACGATCGTTTCGTCCCCGTAGAGGAGGAGATCGAGATCGAGGGTCCGCGGCCCGTGCGCCGGGACACCGCTGCGGTCGCGGCCGAACGCGCGCTCCAGGTCGAGCAACGCGTCGAGCAGCTCGCGCGGCTGCAACTCGGTCTCCAGCTCCACGGCGCCGTTGAGGAAGCGCGGCTGGCCGAGGTAGCCGACCGGCTCGGTCTCGCGAAGCCTCGACACGGCAAGCACCTGCGTCCGAGGGAGCGCGCGGAGGCGCCCGACCGCTGCGCGGAGCGTCGCCTCGCGGTCGCCGAGGTTCGAGCCGAGGGCGACGTACGCATGGATCATGGCCCGCAGGGTAGTCCCCCTATTACTCTGAGACCCTTGGCGCGGCGCCTCTTGATCGTCACGGCCCTGCTGCTCGTAGGCACGGCGCCTGCGCGGGCCGACCTGATCCAGTTGAAGCCGGGCGCCCGCGGCGCGGTCGTCCGCCGCGCAGGCGGCGAGCAGCTCGTTCCGGAGCTGCGGATCTGGCGCGTCGCGGCCGCGGACGTCGCGCGCTTTCGCCGCGCCGGCGTCGTCGCGCACGCGCAGCCCGAACGTCTCTTGGTCAAGACCGCGGTCGCCGCCGAGGCGACGGACCCGCTGGTGCCGACGGAGTGGTGGCGGCCGGTGATCGGGGCCGACATGGCCGACGCGCCCGGGCCCGGGAAGCCGATCACGGTCGTCGACTCGGGGCTCGACATCACGCACCCCGAGTTCGCGAACCGTCCGAACACGATCCTGATGAACCGGCAGACGACGACGGAGGACGACGAGGATCACGGCACCGAGGTGAGCTCGGTGATCGCCGCGCCGAACAACGGCTTCGGAATCGTGGGCGTGTACCCGGACGCGGTGCTGCAGGTCTGGGACGCCAGCCCGTTCGGGATCCTGAACGAGGGCGCCGCCATTCAGGGCATCGCGGCGGCGGCGCGCGCGGGGCCGGGCGTGATCAACCTCAGCTTCGGCGGCGAGGACAACGATCCGCTCCTGCGCGACGCGATCATGTTCGCGTACGGCTCCGGGTCGCTCGTCGTCGCGGCCGCCGGCAACGAAGGGCTCGAAGGCAGCCCGAAGGGCTACCCGGCGGCGTACCCGCACGTCCTCACCGTCGGTGCGACGACGGACAGCGGCCACGTCGCCGTGTTCTCGACGCTCGGCCCGACGGTCGACGTGGCCGCGCCCGGCGTGCGCATCCCGGTCGCCGAGCCGCTCGCGCAGGAGCCGAGCGGCTACACGCAGGCTCCCGGCACGAGCTTCTCCGCCCCGCTCGTCGCCGGCGCGGCGGCCTGGGTCTGGACGATGCGGCCCGATCTCGACAACACGCAGTTGTTCGAGCTGATGCGCCGCTCGGCGACCGACATGGGCCAGCGGGGCTTCGACCACGCGTCCGGATACGGACTGCTCAACATTCCCAGCGCGCTCTCGTTCCGCACGCCGGCGAGCGATCCGCAGGAGCCGAACGAAGAGCCGACGGAGATCGAGGCGAACGGTCTCTTCCCGGCGGGACGCGACGCGCTGACGCGCCCCGGCCACCTCGGCGCGTTCCTGTCGGCGCACGTCGACCTCAACGAGGATCCGGTCGACCTCTACCGTGCATGGGTTCCCGCGCGGAACGTCATCCGGGCGAGCGTGAGCGGGAAGGTCACACTGAGGCTGTGGCCGCGCGCCGTTCGCACGAAGTCGACGAAGCCGCTCGTCGTTGCGAAACGTGGTAGGGCGTCGCATCGCAACGCGCGCGCTGCGGGCGAATACGTCTATGTGGAGATCCGGCCTGCTGCGCGCGCGGTCGACTACACGCTCCGCGTCACGGCCGCTCGACGCTAGCCGCCGTCCACTCAGCCCAGGTGATGCCTGGTTTGCGCACGCGCACGTGCGCGCGCTCGATCTCCAGATCCGCGACGAGCGCGTCGGCGATCGCGGTCGCGAGCGTCTCGAGCAGCCTGTAGCTCGTCCTTTCGTTCACTGCGAGGACGAGGTCGCGCGCGCGGCGATAGTCGACGGTCGCGTCGACAGAGTCGGTGCGGGGCTCGGGAAGCTCGAGCCTGAGGTCGACGAAGAAGACCTGGCCCTCACGCCGTTCGTCCTCGTTGACGCCGTGACGGCCGAAGAGCTCGATCCCCTGTAGCTCGAGGGTCATCCGGCAACGGCCGCGGCGACCGTGAGCGCCTCGACGTGCTCGCGCACGTCGTGGACGCGCAGGATCGTCGCGCCGCGCTCGTAAGCGGTGACGGCCGCGGCGACGCTCGCGGACAGCGGAGCGGTCCTCGCCTGCGCGTCGCCCAGGACGCGGCCGAGCGAGCTCTTGCGCGAGAGACCGATCACGATGGGGCGGCCGAGCGCGGCGAGCTCGCCGAGGCCCCGCACGAGCTCGAAGTTCTGCGCGACGGTCTTGCCGAAGCCGATGCCTGGGTCGACGCAGACGAGCTCCTCCGAGATGCCGGCCTCGACGGCGAAACGGAGACGTTCCTCCAGGAACGCTGCGACGTCCGCGACGACGTCCTCGTACGTCGGCGCGAGCTGCATCGTCCTCGGCTCGCCCTGCATGTGCATCAAGCAGACGTAACAACCGGCCTCGGCCACAACCTGCGCCATGCCAGGGTCACCCCGCAGCGCCGTCACGTCGTTGACGAGCTCGGCCCCCAGTGCGAGCGCGCGGCGCGCCACTTCCGCCTTCGCGGTGTCGATGGATACGGGCACGCCGTCGAGCTGCTCCAGCACAGGTACGACCCGGCGAAGCTCCTCCTCGAGCGACACCGGGCCCGACCCCGGCCGTGTCGACTCGCCCCCAATGTCGACGATGGCCGCGCCCTCGCCGACCATCCGCCTCGCCGCCGCTGCGGCAGCGAACGGATCGAGATGCACGCCGCCGTCCGAGAACGAGTCCGGCGTGACGTTCACGACGCCCATCACCGACGGACGCGGAAAGCGCTGCTCGAGCGGGATTCGTTCGTTTGACACGTCGGGATACTGTCACCCATGGGGGATCACGACGCGCAACGGCGCGCGGCGTGGAGGTTCGTGCGCACCGTCATCCGCTCGCAGAGCGCAGGCGTCGTCGGCGCGGCCATGTCCGGGCTGCTCTGGCAGGTCGGTGCCGTCTCCGCGCCGCTGATGGTGAAGTACGCGATCGACCGCGGTGTGCTCGACCGCGACCACGGCACGCTGCTGCTCTGGCTCGCCGCCTTGCTCGCCGTCGGCTTGCTGGAGATGACCGCCGGCGCGGTGCGCCATCTGTACGCGGTCCGGAATCGCGCGCGCTCCGACGCGCGCGTGCGGGACGCGATCTTCGCGCATGCCCTGCGTCTCGACGCGAGCTACCACGACCGCGTCGGGCCGGGCGAGCTCATGAGCCGCGCCTCGTCGGACTCGGAGCACGTCGCGCGGATGATGGACTCGATCGGCCACACGATCGGTTACGTCCTGACGGTGCTCGCCGTCGCGATCGTCCTGCTCGTGATCGACGCGGAGCTCGCGCTGATCGTCCTCATCCCACTCCCGCTGATCAGCATCGGTGGGTGGGCCTACTCGCGCCGCTATCACGCCCGGACGGAACGGCTGCAGGAGAGCTGGGGCGACGCGGCGACGCTGGTCGAGGAGACCGTCGCCGGCATCCGCGTCGTGAAGGGCATCGGCGCCGGACGATCGCTCGCCGGTGACTTCCGTACGCGCAGCCGCTCGATCGTCGACCGCGCGCTCGACATCGCACGGCTCGACGCCGTCTTCATGCCGGCGCTCGAGTTCCTGCCGCTGCTCGGGCTGCTCGGGGTGCTGTGGCTCGGCGGGAGGCGGGTCGTCACCGGCGACCTCAGCCTCGGCTCGTTCGTCGCGTTCAATGCCTACGTGGCCATGCTCGTGTGGCCGCTCCGGGTGCTCGGGCAGCGCGTGACGACGCTGCAGAAGGCGGTCGGCGCGAGCGCGCGCATCGCCGAGGTGCTCGACGCGGAGCCGCGGCTGCGTGAGTCGCGCCACCCGGTCGAGCTGGAGCGGCCGGTGCGCGGCGACGTCCGCCTCGCGGGCGTGCGGTTCGGCCACGAGGACGGCCGTCCCGTCCTCGACGGCCTCGATCTGCATGTAGCGCCAGGCGAATCGCTCGCCCTCGTCGGGCCGACCGGCTCGGGAAAGAGCACGATCGCCGGCCTGCTCGCTCGCCTGTACGACGCGGACGAGGGCGCAGTGCTGCTGGACGGTCACAACGTGCGCGATCTGCGCCTGAGCGACGTGCGACGCGCGGTCGCGCTCGTCTTCGAGGAGACGTTCCTGTTCAGCGACACGGTCAAGGAGAACATCCGCTTGGCGCGGCCGAACGCAGCCGACGAGGAGATCGAGCGCGCGGCGCACCTCGCCGGAGCCGCGGAGTTCATCGCCGACCTGCCGGACGGCTACGACACCGTGCTCGGCGAGCGCGGCTTCACATTGTCCGGCGGCCAGCGGCAGCGCCTTGCGATCGCGCGCGCGATCCTCGCGGACCCGGCGGTGCTCGTCCTGGACGACGCGACGTCCGCGGTCGACGCGACCAAGGAGCACGAGATCCGCGCAGCCCTGACGACCGTGATGGCAGGACGGACGACGCTCGTGATCGCGCACCGTCCCGCAACGATCGCGCTCGCCGACCGCGTCGCCGTGCTCGAGGACGGCCGCATCGTCGAGGAAGGCATCCACGGCGAGCTGCTGCGGCGGTCGCCGCGCTATCGCCGCCTGCTCGCATTGGAGGCGGTCGCGTGATGGAGCGCGCGTCTGCCGGCGCCGTCTGGCGCGCGACCCGCAGGCTGCTGGTGCCCGTGCGCGGACGCTACGCCGGCGCCGCGGCGGCGGTGATCGTCTCCACGCTGGTCACGCTGGCCGGGCCCGCGCTCGTTCGCTACGCCGTCGACGCCGGCATCAGGAAGCACGACCTACATCCGCTCAACGTAGCGGCCCTGGTCTTCCTCGCGCTCGCGTGCCTGAAGCCGGTCGTCGTGCGCACGCAGATCCTGCTCGCCGCAACCGCCGGCGAGCGCTTCCTGGACTCGCTCCGCGTTGCGTGCTTCGACAAGCTGCAGGCGCTGCCGCTCGGCTTCTTCGAGCGCGAGCGCGCCGGAGTGCTCGTCTCTCGTCTGACGTCGGACGTGCAGTCGCTGAACGAGCTCGTCCGCGAAGCCCTCGTCGAGATCGTCGGCAGCGCCCTGCAGATCGTGCTCACAGTCGTCGCGCTGGTCGTCCTCTCGCCGAAGCTCGCCTTGATCTCCGTCGCCGCGCTGCCCATCCTGATCGCGTCGAGCTGGAGCTTCCACCACGGCGCCGGCCGCGCGTACCACGCGATCCGTGACCGGGTCGCGGAGACGTTGACCGCGCTGCAGGAAGGGCTGGCCGGCGTGCGCGTCGTGCAGGCGTTCCGGCGCGAACAGCGGACGATGGAGCGCTATCACCCGCGCAGCCAGGCACAGGTGCACGCGTGGCGGCGCGCGTCGTTCGTCAACATCCGCCTCTTCGCGTTCCTCCCGCTCGCGCAGGCGACAGCGCTGATCGTCGTGCTGCTGGTTGCGGCGTCGATGTACGAGCACGGCGAGATCACGATCGGGACGATCACCGCGTTCGTGCTGTACCTGATCCAGCTGTTCGACCCCATCGGGCGCTTCACCGAGTGGCTCGGCGATTTTCGGCAAGGGATGGCGGCGCTGGCGAAGATCGTGGGGCTACTCGAGGTGCCTGTCGCAATCGGCCAGAAGCCCGACGCCGTCGAGCTGCCCCGCGCAGGCGCGATCGCCCTGCGCGGCGTCACGTTCGGGTACGGCCGGCGCCCGATCGTGCGCGACGTCACGCTCGAGGTCGCGCCGGGCGAGCACATCGCCCTCGTCGGCGCAACGGGCGCGGGCAAGTCGACCGTCGCGAAGCTGCTGACGCGCCAGTACGACCCGCAGGAGGGCTGGATCGAGCTCGGCGGCGTCGACCTGCGCGACGCGACGCTCGCGTCGCTGCGCAACCGCATCGTCCTGCTGCCCCAGGAAGGGCATCTCTTCAGCGGGACGATCGCGGACAACGTGCGGCTCGCGCATCCGCGCGCGAGCGACGACGACGTTCGGCGCGCGCTTCGGAGAATCGGCGCGCTCGACCGCTTCGAAGGGCTGCCTCAGGGCCTCGACACCGACGTGCAGACGCGCGGGCTGCGGCTGTCCGCGGGCGAGCGCCAGCTCGTGGGCATCGCGCGCGTCGCGCTTGCCGATCCCGCCGTGGTCGTGCTCGATGAAGCGACATCGAGCCTCGATCCTGCGACGGAGGCAGCGGTCGAGCTCGCGCTCGCCGCCGTCGCCGAAGGGCGGACGGTGATCACGATCGCTCACCGTCTCTCGACCGCTCAGCGCGCCGACCGCGTCGCCGTGATGGAGCACGGCCGGCTCGTCGAGGTCGCGTCACACGACGAGCTCGTCGCGCAGGGCGAGCGCTACGCCCGCCTCTGGGCGTCCTGGCAGGCGGGGCTGGCCACGTCGTAAAGCGCCTTCCTCAGTGGTGGTGGTGATACTGATGCACGACGGCGTGGCCCCTGCCGCGCGCGATCAGCGATCTGTTGGCAGCCCACGCCGGGCCGAACGCGATCGCAAAGCCGAGGGCGATGCTCCACCAGAACTTCGCATCGCCAAGCCCGGCAGCGAGCGCGCCCGGCACGAGCAGCACGAAGACGTTGTCGACGGCCTCCATGATCACGATCGACACGGTGTCGGCGGCGAAGGCCACGCCCGTCGCATCGCGAAACGAGAGGCCGGCGCGAAGCACCGGGCCGATCGTCAGGGCGTAGCCGAACACGAACGCAAGGGCGATCGCCAAGACGATCTGAACCGTGTTCGACCAGCCGAACGCCGTCGCGATCGCCATGCCGAGAACCTCACCGATCGCGCACCCCGTCAGGCAGTGCACCGTCGCCTGCAAGGCGGAGCGATTGACGCTCGACTCAGCGTGTGCGTGCAAAGCGCTGGACGGCGGCGAGGAGCTCCTCGCTCTTCTGCGCTGCCGCCTTTGCATCGCCGGACGCCATGGCGTCGGCGACGCAGTGGTTCACGTGCTCGTCGAGCACCTTGAAAGCGAGACTGTCGAGCGCCGTGTTGACCGCGGAGATCTGCGTGAGGATGTCGATGCAGTAGCGGTCGTCCTCGACCATCCGCTCGATCCCACGGACCTGCCCTTCGATCCGGTGCAGGCGCTTCGTCAGCGCCGCCTTGTCGTAGCCGTGCTTCACATTCCCTCCCGTGTGCTGTGGAAGCGCCGCAGGCGCAGGCTGTTCGCCACGACGAACAGCGACGACGCCGCCATCGCGGCGGCCGCGATCATTGGGTTCAGCAGACCGGCGACGGCGAGCGGGATCGCAGCGACGTTGTAGGCGAAGGCCCAGAAGAGATTGCCTTTGATCGTGCGCAGCGTGCGCCGCGCGAGGCGAATGGCGTCGACCGCCGCACGCAGATCTCCGGAGACCAGCGTGAGGTCGCTCGCTTCGATCGCGACGTCCGTGCCCGTTCCGATCGCGAGTCCGAGATCCGCCTGCGCGAGCGCCGGCGCGTCGTTGATGCCGTCGCCCACCATCGCGACAACGTGTCCCATGTCTTGCAAGCGCCTGATC
Organism: Gaiellaceae bacterium; assembly: GCA_045806365.1. Taxonomy (GTDB): domain Bacteria; phylum Actinomycetota; class Thermoleophilia; order Gaiellales; family Gaiellaceae; genus 3-1-20CM-4-69-9. Next base: position 9,585 of record JBJMJL010000053.1, on the reverse strand, counting down.
TCGGCGATCTTGTCGTCGGGATAGACCTCTGCGAGCACACGTTCGATCCCGACTTCGCCGGCGACGCTGTCCGCGACGTCTCGAGAGTCGCCCGTGAGCAGCACCGGCGTCAGGCCGAGCTCCTTCAGCTCAGCAACGGCCGTCGCGCTCGTCGGCTTCACGGTGTCGCGCACCGCGACGGTCGCGCGCGAGACGCCGTCCCACGACACCTCGATGCGCCCGTCGCGCCGGCCGACCTCGACCTCGTGGCCCTCGACCACGCCGACGACGCCGACCCCCGGACGGTTGCGAAAGCTCGCGACAGCAGGAAGGCGTCCGACTTGCGCCTCGGCAGCCTGTGCAATCGCGCGGCCGATCGGATGCTCGCTCGCGGCCTCGACGGCTCCCGCGAGCCGCAGCACCTCCGTGCGCGACGCACCGTTCAGCGGGACGACGTTGGCGACCTGCATCCGCCCTTCGGTGACCGTACCCGTCTTGTCCAGGACGACGGTGTCGACGCGGCGCGTCTGTTCGAGCACCTCCGGGCCCTTGATCAGGACGCCGAGTTGCGCCCCGCGCCCCGTCCCGACCATGAGCGCGGTCGGCGTCGCGAGACCGAGCGCGCACGGGCAGGCGATGATCAGCACGGCGACGGACGCCGTGAAAGCTGCGGATGCCGAGCCGCCGAACGCGAGCCACCCCACGAGCGTCGCGATGGAGATCGCCAGCACGACCGGGACGAACACCGCCGAGACGCGGTCGGCAAGTCGCTGAATCGGCGCCTTGCCCGCCTGCGCCGCCTCGACGAGCCGAGCGATCTGCGCGAGCACCGTGTCGGAGCCCACCTTCGTCGCGCGAACCGTAAGCCTGCCGTACGTGTTCACCGTTGCGCCAGCGACGTCACTGCCAATGCCGACCGCCACGGGGACAGACTCGCCCGTGAGCAGGGACTGGTCGATCGCCGAGTCGCCCTCCACGACGACGCCGTCCGTCGCAACCTTCTCGCCGGGCCGTACCACGAATACGTCACCCGGACGTAGCTCGCTGATCGCGACGAGCACCTCCCGACCATCGCGCTGCAGCCTCGCGTCCTTGGCGCCGAGCTCGAGCAGCTTGCGGATCGCATCGCCGGAGCGACCCTTTGCGCGGGTCTCGAAGTAGCGCCCGAGGAGCACGAGGACCGTAATGACGGCGGGTACCTCGAAGTAGGTGTCCGCGTCGAACGACCCGACGAGCACGAGCGCCGACCACAGCCAGGCGGCCAGCGTGCCGATCGAGATGAGCGTGTCCATGGTCGCCGCGAAGTGGCGAGCGTTTTGGAGCGCCGCGCGATGAAACGCGCGGCCGCCCCAGAACACGACCGGCGTCGAGAGAGCCAGCGCCACCCAGCCCCAGTGAGGGAACTGCAGCGGCGGCGCCAGCGCGAGGAACGTGAGGGGCACCGTCAGGGCCGTCGCCACGGCGAGGCGGCGCCTCAACGTCGCCAGAGACTCGTCGTGATGGTGCGCTCCGGCCGGCGACGCCTCACGGGCGGCGTACCCGGCCGACTCGACGGCCGCGATCAATGTTTCGAGCTCGATCGGCGACTCCGTACGGACGGTCGCCTGCTCGGTGGCGAAGTTCACCGTTGCGTCGACGCCGTCGAGCTTGTTGAGCCGCTTCTCGACACGCACCGCGCACGAGGCGCAGGTCATGCCGTCCAGGTCGAGACGAACTTCGGTCAGCTCAGGCAATCGCGTAGCCGGCCTCGTCGATCGCAGCACGAAGCGCCGCGTCGTCGAGGTCGGTCCCGTGGACCGTCACCAGCTTCTCGCCGAGGTCGACGTCGACGGAGTCCACGCCGGGAACAGCCCCGACCTCGTCCTTGACCGCGCGCTCGCAATGGCCGCAATGCATGGCCGGGACGCTGTACCTCATGGTCTCGCTGCTCACGAGACCAAGTATACCCCCTAGGGGTACTAGCCCTTGGCGCCTTCGGGCGGCGGCGGCTGCATGGTCGCGCCCGGGATCGGGAACGGCCGCGCTTTCGGCTCCGGCTTGCGCTTCTTGTCGTCGGCGGGCGTCGTTGACGGCTCGGGCGGCGACTCGTCCTCGAAAACGGCCTCCTCGCTCTCGCCCGCGAGCAGGCGCTCGAACTGATCTTTGTCGATCGTCTCGCGCTCGATCAGGATCCCCGAGATGCGATGCAGCTCGTTGATGTGCTCCTTGAGGACGACCGTCGCATGGTCGTGCGCCTCCTCGATGATCCGGCGGATCTCGTCGTCGATCTCGCGCGCGACTTCCTCGGAGTAATCCGGCTCCGCGCCCATCTCGCGGCCGAGGAACGGCATGTCGTGGTTCCGCCCCAGCACGCGCGGTCCGAGCTTCTCGCTCATGCCGAAGCGCATCACCATCTGCTTCGACGTGCTCGTGACCTTCTCGAGGTCGTTCGCAGCACCCGTCGTGACCTCGTTGAAGACGATCTCTTCTGCAGCGCGGCCGCCCAGCGTCATCGCGAGCTGGTTCATCAGGTTCTGCTTCGTCGTCAGGTAGCGGTCCTCGCGCGACAAGGAGATCGTGTACCCGAGCGCCTGCCCGCGGCCGATGATGGAGATCTTGTGCACCTCGGACTCCTGGTCGAGGTAGTGCCCGACGATCGCGTGCCCGAGCTCGTGGTATGCCGTGATCTTGCGCTCCTGCTCGGAGAAGAGGCGCGTCTTCTTCTCCGGGCCGGCGATCACTCGCATGATCCCCTCCTCGAGCTCGTCCTGCTCGATTGTCTTCTTGCCGCGGCGCGCTGCGAGCAGCGCCGCCTCGTTGACGAGGTTGGCGAGGTCGGCACCGGTGAAGCCGGGCGTTCCGGCCGCAAGCGTGTCGAGGTCGATCTCGGGCGCGAGCGGCTTGCCCTTCGAGTGCACCTCGAGGATCTTCTTGCGGCCGTTGCGGTCGGGACGGTCGACGACGATCTGCCGATCGAAGCGACCGGGGCGCAGCAGCGCCGGATCGAGAATGTCGGGCCGGTTCGTCGCGGCGATCAGGATGATGTTGTCCTTCAGCTCGAAGCCGTCCATCTCGACGAGCAGCTGGTTCAGCGTCTGCTCGCGCTCGTCGTGACCGCCGCCGAGCCCGGCGCCGCGATGGCGGCCGACAGCGTCGATCTCGTCCATGAAGACGATGCACGGCGAAGCCTGCTTGGCCTGCTCGAACAGGTCGCGCACGCGCGAGGCGCCCACGCCGACGAACATCTCGACGAAGTCCGAGCCTGAGATCGAGAAGAACGGGACGCCCGCCTCGCCCGCGACCGCGCGCGCGAGCAGCGTCTTACCGGTGCCGGGCGGTCCGTAGAGCAACACACCCTTCGGGATGCGCGCGCCGAGCGCCTGGAACTTCTTCGGGTTCTCGAGGAACTCCTTGATCTCCTGGAGCTCCTCCACTGCCTCTTCCACGCCGGCGACGTCCTTGAAGCCGATCTTCGGCGAGTCGGGTGTCATCCGCTTCGCGCGCGACTTGCCGAAGGACATGACCTTCGAGCCGCCGCCCTGCACCTGGTTCATCAGGAAGATCCAGAAGCCGAACAGCAGGACGAACGGCAGCAGCGAGGTCAGGATCGACCACCAGGGCGAGGAGCCCGTGCCCTTCGAGTCGTACATGACGCCGTGGTCGTGCATCGCCTGCTGGATGTCCGGCACGACCTGCTCGCTCGGATAGTGGACGTTGGTCTTCTTGCCGTCGTTGAACCTGACGTCCAGCTGGTTCTTGTTCGGGTTGAAGACGACTTCCTGGATCTCGCAGCCCGGGTGGTCGTCGGTGTTGCACTGAAGCACCTGGTTGTAGACCTGCGAGTAGGTGAGCTTCTCGTTCTTCTGGTCGTGCCCGCCGAGCGTCTGCAGCGCCAGCCAGACGAGCGCCGCGATGATCACGAGCGGGAAGAGCGCGCTGCGGAAAAATCTATTCACCGAACCTCTTTCGGCAGGGTACCAGCCAAAGTTTGAGCCAAACCCCCCTTTACAGGGGGATTACGCGCCTTCTGGGACCAGTTCCGCGTCCAATACGCCGACATACGGCAGGTTCCTGTACCGCTCGCCGAAGTCCAGGCCGTAGCCGATCACGAAGCGGTTCGGAATCTCGAAGCCGATGTAGCGGACGGGCACGTCGATCTCCCGCCGGTCCGGCTTCGTCAGCAGTGCGCAGACCTCGAGGCTGGACGGCTCACGCGATTCCAGGTTTCGCATCAGATACGAGAGCGTCAGGCCCGAGTCGATGATGTCCTCGACGACGAGCACGTCGCGCCCCTCGATGTTGATGTCGAGGTCCTTCAGGATCCGGACGACGCCGGAGGAATCCGTCTGAGCGCCGTAGCTCGAGATCGCCATGAAGTCGATCTCGCAGGGAATCGTCAGCGTCCGCATCAGGTCGGCCATGAAGAACACGGCACCCTTGAGCACGCCGATCAGGAGCAGGTCCCGGCCGGCGTAGTCCGCCGAGATCTCTTCGCCGAGCTCGAGCACGCGCGAGCGCAATCGATCCTCGTCGATGAGGATCTCGGCTACGTCCCGCTCGAGATCCGTTGCGCTGCTCATGACCTCGCCGAGGAGTGTGACCGTTGTGCGTGAATTCCCGCGGCTTCGACGATTCCCGGCACGGCGACGACCTCGTCACCGCGCACGACGAGCGGCCACGACTCGCGCGCCGAGCGGGGGATCTTTGCGTCGACGAACACGTCCTGAATCTTCTTCGACCGTCCGGCGAGCCGGTCGCCGGCACGCCACGCTCGTACCTTAAGGCCTGGGAGGTCCGAGGCAATCGTCCACTCGCCCCAGTGGATCTCGCCCTCGAGGTCGACCGGCGTTTGCTCGAGCCACACGTGCTCGTACTCGCGGACGGCGGTCAGACCGCCGCCGACGTCGAGCCGCCGTGACCCGGTCGTCCGCGTGAGCAGCTCGTCGAGTGCGCTCGGCCGGCCGTGCGCGAGCTTGAGCAGGTTCCGGTCCGCACCGGGATGGAGCTCGCGCAGGCGCGGCAGGATCTCGTTGCGGATCAGGCCGCGCTTCGTGTTCACATTCGAGGTGTCCGTGCGGAAGGGCAGGTTGTTCACGCGGCAGTACTCCTCCGTCTCCTCCCGCCACACCTCGAGGAGCGGGCGCACGATGCCGTCCTCCCGCTTGGGCTTGATGCCCTTCGCGCTTCCGCTTGCGACGAGCTGGTACAGCAGCGTCTCCACCTGGTCGGATGCGGTGTGGCCGGTCGCGCGCAGGCGGTCGGTCGCGAACGAGTAGCGGATCTCGCGCAGTTCGTCCTCCGTCCTGCCACCGCGGCCGTCGACGACCACCGCGCCGAACTGCTCGACGCAGAAGCGCGCATCCGCCTCTGATTCCTCGCCGCGGAGGCCGTGGTTGACGTGCAGCGCCGACACGCTGTAGCCGAGCTCGCGCAGCGCGTGCCACAGGCACGTGGAGTCCGCGCCGCCCGAAACGAGGCAGATCAATTCGGCGCGCGGCGGGATCAAGTCGTAACTCCGAATGAATTTCGCAAGGCGTTCCGCCAGGTTCACGCGAACAGGGTAGACATGCACGTTTCTACAGCGCCGATGGGGTTTTCATGACGACCTTCTTTCACGCCTGGCGACGCCGCCAGGGCGACCGTCTCGCTGCGGAGTGGCTCGAGGAGCGCACCGAAGCGCGGCGCGCGGTCGCCGTGGTCCCGCCGGAGATCCGCGACGACGTGAGGCGCTGCGTCGACACGTTGATCGAGGGCGCCGACGGCGAGGTCGAGCCCGCGCTCGCGGAGCTGTGGAACCTGCTCGACGATCGCCCCGAGCTGCGCGAGCAGTTCGCGCGGCTGAGGATCATCGCCGACGCGATCGACTTCGTGAAGACGCTGACCTAGAGGAGCGGGGTGACGTCGCAGCCGCGCTCGTTCAGCGCTGGTTGCGCGTCAGCGAGGATGTCGTGTGCGAAGTTGGCGAGGCCGTACGCGCGGTAGATGTATTTGCCGGGATTGCGGTGCTTGGCGTCGGCCCGGATGGCGCGGCCGTACTCGGCGAACATCGCCCGCATGATCGCGCGCGTCTTCGAAAGCGAAGGATCCGTCGGGCTCGTGTTCCGCAGACCGACCACGGCGTTCTGCGCCTGGTCGATCACCTCGGCCGGCTTCGCATTGCCGTGCAGATAGTCCTCGGAGAGGGACCCCAGCGCGGCCATGTTCAGCTGAGCGGTGCTGAGGAACTGCCGGTCGGTGGCAGAGCACGTGTGCGCGACGGCAGCCCGGCTGTTTCCGCCGAGGAAAAGGACCAGCGAACCCATGGCGAAGATCGCCACAGCGAGTCCCGCAGCCGCAGTAAAGCGGGGCTTCACGCCCCTCTTTTCGGCCTGTCGGCCGTGGCCGCTGCATCACCCGTTCGGGGCGAAAGCCAGTGCCTTGCGGCATATGCAGCAAGCTGCTGCGCGGCCCACCGTCCAATCCAGACAACGAGTGCCAGGGAGAGGACGCGTCTCAAAAGATCAGGCTGCGGTACGAGCCGACGTGCTCCATCCCGATCCCCTCGTAGACGCGGATCGCCGACGCGTTCTCGGGTCGCACGAACAGACAGACGGTCGGGACGCGCCGCAAGAGGAGGCGGCAGAGATCGCGCATGCCGCGTCGCGCGTAACCCTTGTTGCGCTCGGGCGGATCGACCCACACCTGCTGGATCTGCACCGCCGACGGCGTCCACGCCGACGCCTCGGCCTTGAAGAGGATCGAACCGTTCTCGACCCACAGCCACGAGCGTCCTTCCTCGATTTGCGAGCGGGTGCGCCATCGAAACCCGTCGGGATCGCGGGCCATCGGGTCGACGCCGATCTCCTCCTCGTGCGCAGCGGCGCACGCCGGGACGAGCAGCTCGATGTCACGCCCCGTCGCCGCGCGCAGACCGGTGTCGCCCGGCTCCGGCACCTCGGAGATCGCGTACACCGGCTGGCCGGGACGGTCGTCCCGCGGGCTCGGCATACGCGCCGCGAGCTCCTTCCACAGTTCGCCGACTGCGCGCTCGTCGCCGATGATCATGCGCGCTCGACCCCGCGCGGCCGGCTCCGCGAAGCGTCCGCAGTCCGCGCCCGAAGGCACGACGTTCGCGCCGATGTGGCAAAGCGCGGTCAGTGACCCGTTCTCGGCGAACGCCGTGAAGCGTCCGAGTCGCCGTCGTGCGACGTCCTCGAGGAAGACGCACTCGACGGGGTCCCGCGCGCAGAACTCCAGGATCTGATCGAGCTCCGGTTCGACCGCTTTGCTCACGGGCGCAATCGTTTCACGGGTTAGGGTTGCGCTCCATGCCGATCCACATACGTGCCGAGCCGGGCGAGTACGCCGAAGCCTGCCTGCTCCCCGGTGATCCGCTGCGTGCGAAATACATCGCGGAGACGTACTTCGACGACGTCGAGCAACGCAACTCGGAGCGTGGGCTGCTCGGCTACACGGGCACGTACGAGGGGAAGCCCGTGTCGGTCCAGGGGACGGGGATGGGCTGCCCCGGCGCGACGATCGTCTTCGAGGAGCTGATCCAGCTCGGCGTCAAGAAGCTGCTGCGGGTCGGCACCTGCGGCGGCCTGCAAGCCCACCACGAGCTCGGCGACCTGATCGTCGCGCTCTCCGCCGTCGCGGACGACCGCACGGCCGACCATCTGGTCGGCGGCGAGCCGCACTGCCCGACGGCGAGCTGGGAGCTCATCCACGGCGCCGTGCACGCGGCGAAGGAGATCGGGCAGGCGATGCACGTCGGCCCGATCGTCTCGAGCGACGTGTTCTACAACCCGGACGAAGGTCAATACGAGCGCTGGTCGAAGCGTGGTGTGCTCGCCGTCGAGATGGAAGCTTCGGCGCTGTTCACGGTCGGAGCGCTCCGCGGCGTGCAGGCCGGCTGCCTGCTCACGGTCAGCGACATCGTCGTCGAGGGCGAGTTCAAGCGCATCAGCGACGACGACCTCCGCGCGGCGGTCGACGCCATGACACGCGTCGGGCTGGCGACGGTCACCACCGACAAGGGCCACTGACCACCGTCTTCCTGGTCAACCCGGCGTCGGCGAACGGGTCGACGGGGAGACGCTGGCCGGAGATCGCGCGCGCCGCCGCCGCGGCCGGCGTGACGGGGGACGCCCTGCTGTCGCAGCGTCCGGGCGAGCTCACCGAGCTGACGCGGCGCGCCGTCGACGACGGCGCCCACTTGCTCGTCGTCGTGGGCGGCGACGGGACCGTCCACGAGGTCGTCAACGGTGTCCTCGCAGCCGGGAACCAGTCCGGCGTCGAGCTCGCCGTCCTGCCGCGCGGCACGGGCAAGGACTTCGTTCGGAGCCTGCGCATACCCTCCGACGTCGGGGACGCGCTTCTCGTCGCTCGCGATGGGCGGCCGCGCACGATCGACGTCGGGCACGCGACGTATCGGGCGTGGGACGGCTCCGAAGCGGGCGCGTACTTCGCGAACTTCGCGGGTGCGGGGATCAGCGGCGCGATAGCGCGCCGCGCCAACGCGTCTTCGAAGGCGCTCGGCGGGCGGATCTCGTTCTTCACCGCGACCGTTGCCGTCTTCGCATCCTGGAAGAGCGCGGACGTCACGGTGCAGATCGATGGCGCGCGCCGCAGAGGCGACATGTTCGAGGTCCTGGTCATGAACGGCGACTACGCGGCGGGCGGGATGTGGGTCACGCCCGAGGCGGAGCCGGACGACGGCGAGCTCGACGTCCTGTTGATCGGCGATGTCACGAAGCTGGACTTCGTGCGGACGTTCCCGAAGATCTACCGCGGGAAGCACCTCTCGCATCCGAAGATCGACGTGCTGCGCGGTCGCGCGGTCGAGGTCGACGCAGCGCCGGCAGTCCCCATCGTGCTCGACGGCGAGCAGCCTGGGACGACGCCCGCCCGCTTCGAGCTCGTCCCGCAGGCGCTGCGAGTGCGCGTGCCTACTTAGGCGAGCTGCTCTTGCGCGTCGTGGGGGTCGACTTCGGCGCCGGCGTCGACTTGCCCTTGCCCTCGAGCTTGTCGAGGCGCCGCTCGACCGCGACAACCCGCTTGTCGAGATCTTCGAGGCCGCGCATGCGCTTCTGCAGATCGTCAAGGCGGTCACGCGTGTTCGCCATCGCGTTCAGGATGCGATCGCCGCCCGGCGCACTGCCGATGCGTTGGATCGCCTCCTCGCCCAGGTCGGCGAGGCGCTCCACGATGTTCTTCTGCTGTTTGGTCTGAGCCACGGGCGTATGGTGCCACACGTGAAAGTCGCCGCTCTCGTTGGCCTGCTGATGACGGTCGCAGCGGCGGGTGCCAAGGCGACGCCGCTCTCGGTCACCGTGATGACCCGCAACCTCTACCTCGGGGCGAACCTCGATGCGATCGTCCAGGCGAAGTCCACACCGGAAGCGTTCATCGCCGTCGAGCGAGGATGGGAGCAGGTGCAGGCGAACGACTTCCCGACGCGCGCAGGCGCGATCGCGCGCGAGATCGCGGCGGTGAAGCCCGACTTCGTCGGCTTCCAGGAGCTCTCGCTCTACCGGACGCAGACGCCGCCCGACCTCAGTGCCACTCCGGCATCGGCGGTCGCGGTCGACTACGCGCGCGAACTGCGTCGCGCGCTCGCCGCGCGGAGGCTCGAGTACCGCTTCG
>JBJMJL010000052.1:0-15283 GCA_045806365.1 Gaiellaceae bacterium | reverse complement strand
CACGCAGATGTCGCCGGTGGATGTCTCGGCGTTCGAGCGGGTCGCGGGCGACCTGCTCGGTGAGCTCGGGTACGAGACGTCGCAGGTGCCGGACACACGTGGGCGTGGGCGGCGGGCTGCGTACGGCGCGCGGGCGCTCGCATGGCGTGGCGCCAGCTTCGCGCTACGGCGCTCGCCGCTTTGGCGCCGTCGTCACCCGGCGCTTCGCTAGCGCGTGGCGCCGTTGTAGCTCGAGTATCTGAGGCGCTCGCCGTCCGTGCCAGGCCTGGACGATGCCGTTGAGCGTAAAGAAGTAGTGCCGGTCGGTGACGATCCCTGGTGAGTACTTGCCGATGTCCAGGTGCCACATCACCTTGCCGTCGGCCGCCCGCAGGGCGTACGTGTTGCGCTCGAGATTGGAGACGAAGACGTACTTCCCGGCGACGAACGCCGGTCCGAGGAAGCGACCCCCGAGCCGCCGGCTCCAGATGCGCTGCCCGGTGCTCGCGCGCAGCGCGCGCACGCGTCCGTCGAACCCGCCGAAGAAGACGCGTCCGTGTGCGACGGCCGGCGTCGCGTATCCCCACGAGTTCACGCTCGACCGCCAGATCAGGTGGCCGTCGCGGGCCGATATTGCATAGACGCCGCCGGAGCGCGAGATCGTGAACAGGCGCTTGCCGTCCGTCGACGCGCTCGCGTAGAAGCTCTCGTACCGGACGAAGTCGCGGCTGAGGTAGTGGACCCAGATCTTGCGGCCCGTGGCGCGGTTGAGCGCCCAGATCGACCCCGCGTACGTCGAGACGAAGATCCGATTGCCGAGGATCGAGGGGCTCGAGTTGATGCGTCCGCCGGTGTCGTACGCCCACTTGATGTGACCGGTGCGGACGTAGACGCAGAAGAGGCGCCCGTCGGTCGCGCCGAAGTACACGAGCTTGCCGACGGCGACCGGTGACGACTCGACCTTCGCGGCGACCTTCAGGCGCCACAGCCGCCGGCCGTTGAAGCGGTTGTACGCCGTGACGTAGCCGTCGTGCGACGAGACGATCAGGCGTGGGCCTGCGATCGCCGGCGTCGATGGCTTCCGGCCTCCGCGGTTCTGCCAGATGACAGTGCCGTTGTAGGAGTTGAGCGCGACGGTCTTCCCGGCAAAGGTGTTCACGTAGAGGATCCCGCCGCAGTAGCTCGGCGGGTACTCGATGTAGCTCCCGAGGCCGACGACCCAGAAGCGGCGGTAGGGAAGGCCGATGTCGATCGACGGTCTCGACAGCGTCCGCTGCGGATTGCCGCCGAAGTTCAGCCAGCAGCGCTTGTCGTCGACGAGGTGGTAGCGGCCCTTCTTCGTCTTCTCTTTCTTCGGGGTCTCGATCGGGCCCGTGTCGCCTTCCTCGACCGAGACGCCTTTCAGCTCGGTGTCGAGCTTTCCCTGGGGACGCTCTCGCGCTTTGAAGTAGGCGGCGACAGCGGCACCGGCGACGAGGAGCCCGAGGATGAGGAGAGCGAGGAGGATCCGTCGACGCACCCGGCGCCGGCAAGTCTGCCAGTGGCGGCCGACGCCGCGGCGGCAAGGCCCCACGCCGCGACGCCGATCACGCCCCAGACGATCGGGTCCTCGAAGAATCCGGCGTAGAAGAGCGAGTGGACGAAGAGGCCGAGGAAGACGGCCGCAGCGCCGAGCCCGAGCGCGCGACGCGCTCGTGTCAGGAGGTACAAGAACCGTGTCGTCGCGGCCAGGAGCGCTACGTAGATGAAGAAGCCGAGCACCCCGAGCTCCGCCGCGACCGTGAGCGGGGTCGTGTGCGAGCGGTCACGCTTGGCCGATAGCTGCGTCTTCGCCTCGTCCTTGCTCGCCTGCGGCTGGCCGCCGATCCCTACCCCGACGAGCGGATGGTTCTCGAACACCACCCAGGTGACCCGCGCGAGGCGGGTGCGCCCGCTCGTCGCCTTGCGCGCGGAGTCGCTCACGGCGGTCGCGGCCACGAAGGCGGCGCCGGCGAGCACGCAGACCGCGGCGCCGACGACGAGCACGCGCCGCAGGGTCGGGCCACCGAGCGCGAACGAGACAGCGATCGCGACGGCGAACAGCGCGACGAAGCTCGATTGCGAATACGCGAAGAGCAGCCCCAGCCAGAGGAACGCGACCAGCCCGGCGCCGAGCCAGAACCGGATCCGTCCGAGCCAGATCGCCACGAGCAGGACGCCGATCGCGATCACGACGTGTCGGCCGAAGATGCTCGGGTCCCTGAACAGTGACGCCACGCGGAAGTAGCTGGTGTAGGCGTTCGCGCGCTCGACGTCGCTTGCGAGCAAGTGGCCGTGCGTCAGCCGCTGGAACAGCGAGACGGCCGAGAAGAACGTCGCAAGCGCGACGAGCGTCGTCGCGAGCGCGCGGGGATGCCAGGCTCGGAAAGGCGAGTTGACCACCGCCATCACGAGAGCCGAAAAAGGGAAGAGGAAGAAGAGGAGCTCGATGCTCCCCTGGCGCAGGTCGCGGGTCCAGAGCAGGGAGCAGCCGGCGTACAACACGAATGCCGCGGCGGGATACGCGAGTAGCCGTGGCAGGGGCTGAGCCCGCTGCCCGCGGAGCGCCCGCACGACCAGCGCGACCAGCGCGGCCGCGAGCACGACGTAGAGCGGATCGAGCAGGTACGCGTTCTGCGTGCCGACCGACGTGGAGATGCGGAACGGCGCCGCAGCGAGGATCACGACCGGCACGGCGACGGGCCAGCGGACGAGCGCAGCCGCGCCCGCGGCGATGACGGCAATGCCGACGAGGAGCGCGGCGAGGTGCGTCGCCGGTGTCACGAAGAGCTTCAAGTCGTGGCCGGGGATGAGCGCGGCGGCGAGCATCGCCTCGCCCACGGCGGCGATCGCGAGCCCCGCGAGCAGCTCGACTCGCGTCCGCGAGAACAGCAGCAGCGCCGCACCGACGGCGCCGACGACAGCCGCAAGCTGAGCGAGGTCGCCATGGGCCACCGGCATCCACGAAGCCTACGGCCGCGTGAAAGGACAGGCCGCGTGATAGGAAAGGCCGCGTGATCGGCGGCTGGCAACGCGTGCTCGTGCTCGCACCGCATACCGACGACGGTGAGTTCGGAGCGGGCGGCACGATGGCGCGCCTCGTCGAGGACGGCTCAAACGTCCGTTATGTCGCCTTCTCGATCGCGACGCGCTCGCTGCCCGAAGGGTTCCCGCCCGACACGCTCGCGCGCGAGGTCAAGGCGGCGACGGGCGAGCTCGGCATCACGCCGGAGAACCTCACGGTGCACGACTTCGACGTTCGCACCTTTCCCGAGCACAGGCAGGACATCCTCGAGCTGCTCGTCGCTTTGTGGGAAGAGTGGCGGCCCGACGCGGTCTTCCAGCCGAGCTTGCACGACATTCATCAGGACCACCAGGTGATCGCCGCCGAGAGCCTGCGTGCGTTCAAGCGCACGACCATCCTCGGCTACGAGATCCCGTGGAACAACTTCGACTTCGCGTACCAGGCATACGTGGCGCTCGAGCAGCGGCACGTCGACAAGAAGGTCGCGGCGCTGACGAAGTACGAGTCGCAGCAGCACCGGCGCTACAGCGACCCTGAGTACATCCGCAACGTCGCGCGCACGCACGGCATCAACGTGAACCGGGACTTCGCCGAGGTGTTCGAGGTCTACCGGGTCGTCGCTTAGACGCCGACGACGGCGTCGTCGATCGCGCGCAGCGTTTCCTCGTCGAGCTCGATGCCGGACGCCGCGGCGTTCTCCTCGACCTGTTCGGGACGGCTGGCGCCGACGATCGCCGAGGCGACGTTCGGCTCGCGCAGCACCCACGCGAGCGCGAGCTGCGCCATCGTGATCCCGAGTCCGTCGGCAAGCGGCTGCAGCCGCTCCACCGCTTCGAGCACGTCGTCGTCGCGGAAGCGGTCCATCGCCCAACCCATCTCCCGCGAAGCTGCGCGTGTGCCCGCCGGCGGCGTCTCGCCCGGCTTGTACTTGCCCGTCAGCGCCCCTTGCGCGAGCGGCGACCAGACGATCTGCGAGATCCCGTTCGCCGCGCAGAGTGGGAACACCTCGCGCTCCGGCTCGCGCCAGAGGATCGAGTACTGCGGCTGGCTGGAGACGAACTTCTCCACGCGCGCCAGCGCGAGCGCGGCGTCGATCCGGTCCGGCGGCCACTCGCTGAAGCCGAGATAGCGGACCTTGCCCTGCCGCACGACCTCGGCGAGGGCTTCCATCGTCTCCTCGAGCGGCGTGTCCCAGTCGTAGCGGTGGCATTGGTAGAGGTCGACGTACTCCGTCCGCAGGCGCAGCAGCGAGATGTCGAGCTGCTTGAAGACCTGCTTGCGCGAGAGCCCGCGGTCGCCGTTCATCGGGAAGAAGAGCTTCGTCGCCAGCACGTACGAGTCGCGCGGCCGTCCGGTGAGGACTTCGCCGAGAAACGACTCCGCGGCACCGCGCGCATACACGTTCGCCGTGTCGATGAAGTTGATCCCGACTTCGAACGCCTTCGCGACGCAGGCCTCGGCCTGCTCGCGCGGGACGCCGCCGCCGTACGTCAGCCAGGAGCCGAGGCTGATCTCGGAGACGTCGAGCTCGCTCGAGCCCAGGCGGCGGTAGCGCACCGGTGAAGCTCTACCATCCGTGCGATGCGAACGCGTCGCCTGGGAGCGGAAGGCCCGGAGGTCTCGGTCGTCGGTCTCGGCTGCAACAACTTCGGCATGCGCGTCGACCTCCAGGGCACGCGCGCCGTCGTCGACGCGGCGCTCGACGCCGGTGTGACGCTGCTCGACACGGCCGATACGTACGGCGACACCGAGAGCGAGAGCTTCCTCGGCGAGGCACTGCAGGGACGCCGTGACCGCGTCGTCGTCGCGACGAAGTTCGGCGGCCGGATGGAGGGACGGGGCGGCGGCTCGCGCGACCACATCCGGAAGGCGATCGACGCCTCGCTGCAACGCCTCCGCACGGACTACGTCGACGTCTACCAGTACCACGTCCCCGACGGCGTGACGCCGTTCGAGGAGACGTTCGGCGCGCTCGACGAGCTCGTGCGCGAGGGCAAGGTGCGCTACGTCGGTCACTCGAATCTGGAGGCGGCCCAGGTGGAGGAGGTCGACGCGCTCGCGCGTGACCGCGGCTGGGCTCGCCCGGTCAGTGCACAGAACGAGTACTCGCTCCTCCGGCGCGAAGCCGAGGAGGAGCTGCTGCCGGTCTGCGAGCGGCTCGGGCTCGGCGTGTTGCCGTACTTTCCGCTTGCGAGCGGCCTGCTGACCGGCAAGTACCGGCGCGGTCAGGAACGGCCGGAAGGGACGCGGCTGTTCAGCCGCGACGAGGTTTTCACCGACGAGAAGTTCGACCGGATCGAGGCGCTCGAGCGCTACGCGGAGGAGCGCGGCGTGACCCTCCTGCAGGTCGCGATCGGCGGGCTCGCGGCGCAACCGGCGGTCGCGTCCGTCATCGCGGGCGCGACGAAGCCGGAGCAGGTGCGCGCGAATGCCGCCGCGGGCGACTGGGAGCCGACGCCTGACGATGTCGCCGCGCTGAACGCGCTGCGGTGAGCGTTCCCGCAGCCGTCGTCGACGTCGGCTGGGTCAACGGCCTCGCCGCCGTTCGCTCGCTCGGGCGTGCCGGCATCCGCGTGCTCGCCGTCGACTACCGCCCGAGCGCGCTCGGCTTCCGCTCGAAGTACGCCGAGCCGTTTCTGTGTCCGGAC
This sequence comes from Gaiellaceae bacterium, assembly GCA_045806365.1. Lineage (GTDB taxonomy): Bacteria > Actinomycetota > Thermoleophilia > Gaiellales > Gaiellaceae > 3-1-20CM-4-69-9. The sequence continues at coordinate 9,613 of JBJMJL010000052.1, read as the reverse complement.
CCGTTCGCGGACGAGAGCCGTTTCGTCGCGTTCATACGCGCGCTCGGCGAGGTCGTCGTCTTCCCGACGCACGACGATTCGCTCAACGCGATCGCGCGGCATGCCGACGACCTGCCGATCCTGACGCCGTTTCCGCCGTGGGATGTGCTCGGGCAGGTGCAGAGCAAGCGCGCGCAGCTCGAGCGGGCGCAGGCGGTGGGCATCGACGTCCCGGCAACGGAGCCCGGGACGTTTCCCGTGGTGGTCAAGCCCGACCGCTCGGTCGAGTTCAAGCGGCGCTACCGTCGCCAGGCGTTTCGCTGCGAGACGCCGGCCGAGCTCGACGAGGCACGAGCTCGCACGGAAGAGTTCGGGGCAATCGTCCAGGAGCTCGTCCCCGGCGGCGACGACGCGCTGTACACGGTCGGCAGCTACATCGCACGCGACGGCCGGCCGCTCGCCGTCTTCTCCGGACGGAAGCTGCAGCAGACGCCGCCGGGCATCGGCACGTGTCGTGTCGGCGAAGCGCTTTGGGATCAGGAGGCCGTCGACGCGGCGCTGCGCCTGCTCGCAGCGTTCGAGTACACCGGTCTCTCGCAGGTCGAGTTCAAGCGCGACCCGCGCGACGGCCGCCTGAAGCTGATGGAGATCAACCCCCGGCTGTGGCAGTGGCACGGTCTCGCAACAGCGTGCGCCGTCGACCTACCGGTGATCGCATATCACGACCTGGTCGGCGAAAGCCCGCCGGACGCTCGCATGAACGGCCACGGGAAGCGGTGGGCGATCACCCTGCTCCCCGGCGAGCGGCCCGCGCCTCAGCGTCCGCCCTACGTCGACGCCGTCTTCGCGCTCGACGATCCGAAGCCCGGCCTCGTCCACCTCGCGCGCTTCATGCGCAGCGCCGTCGCGTGATCCCTCCGGACGTCGAGCGCCGCGCGCGCTGGGTGCTCGACTCGATCGGCGCGACAGAAGTCGGGTTCGGCGACGACGTGCCGTACGACGCGGCTGCGTGGGAGGCCGTCGAGCGCGGCGAGCGTCCGCAAGGCGACGACGTCGCGGCGGGTTTCTTCCACCTCGCGCGCGTCGAGGAACGCGACGGTCCGCGCGACGAGCACGGCCGGTTCCGCGCCGAGTGGTCGTGCCTCGATCCGCTCGATCCACCGCTCGAGCGCCTGCGGCAGCGGTTCGGAGTGAAGAGCAACGGCTTCTTCGTCGCACTCACACACGACGTCGACACACCGTGGCGCTGGACGCGGATCGGTGTGCGCGGCGCCGCCGCGCGGGTGAAGCGCAGCGTCCTGCAGGCGCGCCTTGCGCCCGCCGTGCGCGAGGCGACGGCGCTCGCGGCCGCGCCGGTGCACAAGGTGCGGGGGACGGACCCGAACTGGCGCTTCTCGCAGATCGTCGCGGCCGAGCGCCGGCGCGGCGCGCGGAGCTCGACCTTCTTCGTGCTCGCGGGACACAACGATCCGCACGACGGAGCAGCGCCGGACACCTACGACTCGCTGCGGCCGCGGGTCGTCGAGACGATCCTCGAGACCGGCGCAGAAGTCGGGCTGCACGGGAGCTACACGGCCGCTGACGACTCGGCGCGTCTCGCCCGGGAGAAGACGACGCTCGAGGCGCTCGCCGGGCAGGTCGACGGCCACCGCTACCACTACTTGCGCGGCGATCCGCACCGGAACGTCGCGCGCCTGCCGTTTCGCTACGACACGTCGCTGGGCTTCCCCGACGCGGTCGGCTTTCGCGCCGGCATCGCGCGGCCGTTCCATCCGTGGGACTTCGAGCGCGACGCGCCTGCAGACGTGCTCGAGCTTCCGCTCGCGGCGATGGACGCGACGCTCGCGGAGGAGCGCTACCTCGGGTTGTCGGCAAAGCGCGCCGAGCCGCGCCTCAACGCCCTGCTCGACTGGGCCGCGGCGAACGGCGGCGCCTTCGCGATCCTGTGGCATCCCGACCGCTTCGACCCGCTGACGTCGGCGGGCTGGGACCGGCTCTACTCGAGAGTGCTCGAGGGCATCGCCGAACGCGGGGGCACCTGCATGTCCGCCGGCGAGCTCTCGTCCCACTCCACCTGGTCGAAGTAGCGCAGCGCGCGCCGGGTCGGCCGGACACGCGCGCTCTGCTGCGCGAGCTCCTCCCGCGAGATCTCGCCGAGTGCCGCCTTGACGCCGAGGTAGGGCAGGTTGAGGTCGTCCTGGTACACGATCGTCGAGATGCGCGGATTCACCTCGATGACGTGGTCGCCGACGAGCTGAATGTTGAAGAAGTAGTCGATTCCGAGCTCGCCGGCGATGCGCTGCGCCACCTCGACCAGCCAGTGGTCGTTGAGCGTCTCGAAGTACATCGCGAGCCCGGCTCGCATCGACTCGCGCGTCTTCGCGTGCGCGAGCAGCACCTGACCGGAACGGGCGATGCCGTCGACCGTGCGCTCCCGTCCGTGCGCGAGCTCCATCACGAGCAGGTCGGGGCCGCCCTCCTCCGGCAGAAGCGCGATCACGTCGCTCAGGCGCATCGCGAGGTTGCCGGGACGTTCCTCGATCAGCTGCTTCGCTCGGTCGACCGTGGCATCTAGGACGCGGAAGCCGCGCGAGCCGGAGCTGAAGACCGGCTTGAAGCAGAGCGTGCGCTCTGGATAGCCGAGCTCCTCGGCGGCGGCCGCGAGCTGCCGCGCTCCGGTCACCTTGCGCCAGGCCGGCGCGCGCAGCCCGAGACGTTCGAGGAGCGCGTAGGTCGCCGCCTTGTCGTTCGCGGTGCGGATCGCCTCGGGCGGCGACACGAGCACGGTCGTCGCCATGAAGCGCTCGCGTGACTCGGCGAGACCGAGTAGGTCGAACGACGACTGCGGCAAGACGATGTCCACGTTCTCGCGGCGCACGATGTCGAGGACCGCGTCGATGAAGCCGGGATCGCCCCCTGGGGGCACGACGTAGAAGCGGTCGCAGAAGTGGCGCCCGACCGCCTGCGGCGACATGTCGGTGCCGACGACGCGGAGGCCGCGCTCGCCGTTCATGCGAAGCGCGCGCACGAGCGCCGCGGTGCCGGGGGCCCCTGACGCCGTGACGAGGACGGTGATGTCGCGCATCAGCCGCGCGATGCTACTCGTGCTGCGGGTCGATGCCGCCGTGCAGCAGCTTGATCAGCGCCTCGGTGTCGACCGGCATGCCGAGCGAGCGCGCGAGCGCGACGCCGTTCGCGACCGCGTTGACGAAGAAGACGACATCCTCCAGCTTGACGTCGTCCCTGAACGCTCCTTGCGCCTGCAGGCGCTCCAGCCAGGCGTCGATCTCGGCCTCGCGGCCTTCCCCGCCACGCTTCCGGAACTCCGCCATCAGCTCGGGGTCGCCACGGAGCAGCCGCAGGATCTCGAAGTAGACGGCCATCCAGTCGGGGCTCTCCTCGGCGAGGTGAGCGATGGTCGCATCGAGGCCCTGCTCCATCATCAGGCTCGTGAGCTCGTGCTGGTCGCGAGACGCCAGCTCGACGAAGAGCGCCCACTTGTCGCCGTAGTAGTTGAAGATCGCACCCCGCGAGAGGCCGGTCTCTTCCTCCAGGCGCGCGACCGTCGCGCCCTCGTAACCGTGGCGGGCGAAGGCCCGGCGCGCGCCCTCGAGGATCTGCTCCCGGCGCGCCTCGAGATGCTCCTCCGACACCTTCGGCACGCCTACACTTTACAAAACCGTACGTACGTCTTACTATCCTCGGCTGTGAGCCTGCTGAGGAACCGGTCTCTCGCCGCCGTCGTCGTCGCAGAGCTCGTGTCCCTGAGCGGCTCGGCGATGACGTACGTCGCGCTGCCCTGGTTCGTTCTGGTGACCACGGGCTCGACGGCGAAGATGGGCTGGGTCCTGGCCGCGGAGCTCCTCCCCGTCGGGCTCCTGGGCATCCCGAGCGGAAGCCTGATCGCGCGGCTCGGCGCGAAGCGGACGATGAACGTCGCCGACGCGGCGCGGGTGCCCCTGATGGCCGCGATCCCGGTGCTCTTCTGGACCGACCATCTCAGCTTCCCGGCGCTGCTCGCGTTGACGTTCGCGCTCGGCTGCTTCATGGCGCCGTACTACGCGTCGTCGAGGCTGATCCTCCCGGAAGTCCTCGGCGAGGACGAGGTGCTCGTCGCGCAGGGCTCTGCGTTCGTGCAGGGCGCGAACCAGGTCACGCAGCTCGGCGGGCCGATCCTCGCCGGCGTCCTGATCGCGTGGCTGAGCGCACCGGCCGTCCTGCTGATCGACGCGGCGACGTATGCCTTCTCGTTCGTCGTCATCCTCGTGTTCGTGCGGGCGGGGAAGCGCGTCCCCCAGGACGGCTCCTCGCGTGGGCTGTTCGCCGGGCTGCGCTACGTCGTGCGCGACAGGCTGCTCGGCCCGATGATGGCGGCCGCAGCATTCATCAACTTCACCGCGCAAGGTCTGTTCGCGATGGTGCCGGTGCTCGTCCTGCGCCGTTTCGACGCCGACCCGAAGCTCGTCGGCTTCTTCTTCGCGGCCTTCGGCGCCGGCGCGCTGATCGGCAGCCTGATCGCTGCTCAGCTCGTTCGCAAGGTTCCCCTGCTGAAGCTCGCAGGTCTTGCGATCGTCGCGATGGCGCTGCCGCTCTGGCTGCTCGCGATCGACCTGCCGTGGCCCGCGGTCGTCGTCGTCCTCGCGGCGTTCGGGTTGTGCGCGCCGCTCGTCAACGCACCGGTGTTCGCAGTCCTGACCGTGCGGACGCCCGAAGCGCTGCGCCCGAAGGTGCTGACGGCGGTGATGACGATCTCCGTCGTGATCGGCCCGCTCGGCTTCATCGCGGTCGGCCTCGCGCTCCAGCACGTCGGCATGCCCGTCGTCTTCCTCGCGATCGCGGCGGGCTTTACCGCAGCTGCGCTGGCATTCTCAGCTGCCGTTCGCCGCGCCCGGGAAGAGGAAGGCGACTCGGTTCCAGCGCTCGATCTGGCAGCCGTCCCGGCGGTTGAAGGCGGCGCGGACTGAGCGGCCGCGGAAGCGGCCGGTCACGAGCGCAACCTGCGGACCGCCGTAGATCTCCGTGCAGGCGACGTTCTTCGGAACCGGCGCGAACGGCGCCTTGAGCCCCGCGAGCTTGCGGCAGGCCGCGGCGCGATGCGGCAGCGTGCCGCCGACCGGATTGCACCGGAGCGTGTACTCCTTCGCCATGAGATCGCCTGTGTTCGACACGCCGATGTGCAGCGACGTCGACGCCAGCAGAATTGCGGCGAGAACGTTCACCGTCCCAGGATAGGCAAGAGCCGACGCAGCCGCCTGCGCTCGGCGGGCAGGTAGAAGCCGAGCGGGAGCAGCAGGAGGGGATACGCGGCCGTCAGCGCGAGAGCCACGCCCAGGGGAACGTCGAGCGCCTTCCCGAGCACCGTCAGCGCGACGGCGACGAGGCCGAGCGTCGTGACGCGGCGCCACTGGTACGCGACCGGGAACACCATGTGGGCGCGCCATGCCATCCCCACGAAGAGCAGCGTGTAGGCCGCGACTGTCGCGATCGCCGCGCCCATGCGGCCGTACGGCGGGATCAGCGCGAGGTTGAGCACGACGTTCAGGACGGCCGCAGCGCCCGTGACGAGCCAGTTCGTGCGCGTTTGGCGCGCGCGCCCCGTGCCGATCTGGACGACGACGTAGGCGCCGAACGCCGCGACGCCGAACGCGAGCGGCGCCACGACGTTCTCGGCGGGATAGAACGGCTCCGTCGTGATCAGCTTCACGATCCACGGCGCCAGCAGGCCGAGCCCGAGGGCGAGCCAGCAGCAGACGAAGACGACGTACGTGAGGACGAAGCTGTACGTGCGGCGCGCCTCGCGGTCGTCGTCGATCGAGTAAGCGAAGGCCGGCCACGCCATCCGGAACGCCGTCAGCAGCAGGACGATCGCCGATGCCACGCGCACGCCGATCGAGTACAGGCCGACCTCGTGCGCGTCGGTCAGCTTCACGAGGAAGAAGCGGTCGCTGAAGTTCGTCAGCCACAGCGCGAGCGCCGACGGCACGAGCGGCAGGCCGAATCGGTTCATCGCCCGGTAGAGCGTGCGGTCGAACTGGAGGCCGAGCGCGCGCCGGCTGTGCAGGAGCAGCGCCACGTAGACCGCGAGCGTGCCGGTGAAGTTTCCGACGAGCACGCCGAGCGGGCCCTTGTCGAAGACGACGACGAGGAGGATCGTGGCGCCGATGGTGATCGCGACGTTGGCGAGCGTCGCGCTCACGTAGGCCGTCGAGCGCTGCTCGACGCGGAAGAGCGAGGTCAGCTGCTCGTAGTTCATCGCCGCCCAGAGGCCGATGAAGGTGGCGACGACGAGGTCGGCGTGGTCGGTCGTGTGGAAGAGCAGCCAGGAAATCGGCTGTGCGGCGGCGACGCCCGACGCGAGCACGAGGGTCGACGCGGCGAACACGTACCAGAACGCGGTGCGCACGACGAGCAGCCGCCGCTCGAGCTCCTCGGAGTCGAAGTAGAAGCGGAAGAACGCGCTCTTCATCGCCTGGGCGACGAGAGCCGTGAGGACGGCGGAGAGCGCGACGAGCGTCTCGATCAGGCCGTAGTCGCTGGGCGAGAGGTAGCGCGTATACAGCGGCAGCAACAGCACCGCGAGCACGCGCGCGACGATCGACCCGAGCCCGTAGATCGCCGAGTGGCGAAAGAGCTCTCTCAGGCGCGCCAGCATGGTCACAATATTGAGCCGTAGAGCTCGATGAAGCGGTCCGCGACCTTGTCGAGGTCGTGCACCCGCTCGACGTACGCGCGGCTCTCCTCGCCGAGCCGTTTGCGCAGCTCGAACGACTCGACGAGCGGACGCAGCTTCTCTGCGAGGTCGTCTGTCGTCGCCGTGACAATCGGCACCGTCAGGCCGAATGCCTCCTCCGTCTGCCGGACGGCGTCGGAGTCGAGGTGCGTCACGACGGGCTTGCCGTACGCCATCGCTTCGATCGCGAACACGCCGTGCCACAGGTAGTGCATCTGGTCGACGACGATGTCGGCGCGCTTGAACCGCTCGACCGCCTCGTCGTGCGGCACGCCGTGCACGACATCGAGCTCGACGGGCAGTTGCTTGCATGCCTCGACGACGAAGCGCGTGCCCTTCTTCTCCAGGTCCGACGGGGCGTGCACGACGAGCGGCCGCTCGCGCTCGACGGGCGGCACGGGCTCGTACAGACCGAGGTCGAGCCCGGGCGGGATCACGGCGGTCGCGTCGGGAACCCAACGAGTCGCGGCGTACGAGCCGACGATCGTCGCGTCGAACTTCTTGCGGTACTCGAGTGCTTCGAGCGGCTTGTAGCGGATGTCGTCGCCGAGGAAGTGCATCACCGACTTCTTCCGCGCCGCCTTCAGGATCGGCATGTTCAGCGACTTCGGCACCAGCGTCTTGCCGAAGTAGAAGTGGAAGAGATCCGTCTGCGGCAGATAGCGCGCGAGCGCGCGCCATTGCTTCAGCTGCTGGCGGAGCAAGCCCTGGCGCGGCAGCTCGAGGTTGATGTCGTACTCGTCCGGACGCCACTTCTGCGGCCAGAAGACGAGCAAGCGCGCGTCGACGCCCTTGCGTCGCAGCGCGTTCACGTGCGACCAGCCTGTGCCGGCGAGGTTCACCGGCAAGTGGAGGATGCGGGCGTCCACGGGCACATGGCCGAGGATACGATCGCCCACCGTGAAGCGGACCCTGTATCGCGCCGTTCGCAGCGCGCGTCATCCGCAGCGCACGCTCGAGCGGCGACAGATCAGGAGTGAGGTCGGCCGCTTCCTGGGCGGGCGGGCGCAGCTGAGCGCCTACGCGCGCGAGGTGCGGACGAGCGGGCTGTTGGAGCATCTGTTCGAGAAGGCGCGCGAGCATCAAGCCGAAGTCGGAGGTACGGGCCATTCGCTCGGCGCGATCGGCTACGCGGAGGGCACATATCTCTACGCCGTCATGCGTCACGTGCGCCCGCACGTCGCGGTCGAGACGGGCGTCGCGAACGGTTTCTCGACGGCGTTCTCGCTGCTCGCGCTCGAGCGAAACGGCGAAGGCCACCTGCACTCCGTCGACCTCCCGCGTGAGGTCGGGCGTGACTACGAGGCCGGCGCGTTCTACGAGGGCGAAGGACGCGCCGGGATCCCGTCCGGCTCGGAGCCGGGCTGGCTGATCCCGCCGGAGCTGAAGGAGCGCTGGACGCTCGTGCTCGGCCGCACGCAGGACGAGCTGCCGCCGCTGCTCGAGCGCCTCGGGACGATCGACTCCTTCATGCACGACAGCGAGCACTCCTTCGACTGCATGTGGTTCGAGTTCAACGCGGCATGGCCGCGCCTGCGGGCCGGCGGCGTGCTCGTCTCCGATGACGTCAACTCGACGGAGGCTTTTCCAAGCTTCGCGCGGGAGCAAGGCCGCGTCGCCGTGCGGCTCGCGCGTGGGATGGCGCTCCTGCAGAAATGACTTGACAAGTTAGTAAGCGCTAGCTAATAATGCCGCCCATGGCAGTCGCCGAGCGAAAATCGGCCACCGAGCGCCGGGACGAGATCCTCGAGGCGGCGCTGGTGGAGTTCGCCGCCCGTGGGCTCGAGGGCGGCTCGACCGAGGCGATCGCGAAGGCAGTCGGCATCTCACAGCCGTATGTCTTCCGTCTCTTCGGAACGAAGAAGCAGCTCTTCATGGCGACGGTCGAGCGGTGCATGCGCGGGACGCTCGAGATGTTCCACACGGCCTCTGCCGGCTTGTCCGGGGAGGACGCCCTGCGCGCCATCGGCGAGGCCTACGGCGAGCGGATGAAGACCGACCCGACGTATCTCCGCTCGCAGATGCAGGCCTACGCTGCGTGTCACGATCCCGAGATCCGCGACGTCGTCCGCCGGGGCTACGGCGAGCTCGTCGAGTACGTCGAGCGCGTCTCGCATGTTCCGACCGAGCGCGTCGCGCAGTTCTTCGCGAAGGGGATGCTGTTCAACGTCATGGCCTCGATGGATCTGCTCGAGGCCGAGCACGGCTGGGCGGAGCGGCTGCTCGACGGCTGCCGCAAGGACGCCTGACCTCTTTTTTTAGCGCATAAGTAAGTGACCACTCACAAGCAAAAGGCCGGTTATCCGCACCGCGAGACGCCAGGAAGCCGTCTTGGTGAGGCGACCGGCGGGCCGCACGATCGAAGCAGAAACTCGAAGGAGGAATCGATGTCAGCAAAGACACGCGTCATCTGGACGTTCGTCATCACTTCCGCGGCCGTCTTCATGGCGACGCTGGACAACCTCGTCGTCACGACGGCGCTGCCGGTGATCCGCAAGGACCTGCACGCGTCGATCGAGAGCCTCGAGTGGACCGTCAACGCGTACACGCTCACGTTCGCAGTGCTGCTGCTCACGGGCGCCGCGCTGGGCGACCGCTTCGGCCGCCGGCGGATGCTGGCGGTGGGGCTCGGGATCTTCACCATCTCCTCCGCCGCCGCGGCGCTCGCGCCGACGGCCGGCGCGCTGATCGCCGCCCGCGCGGCGCAAGGCGTCGGCGGGGCAATCGTGACGCCGCTGACGCTGACGATCCTCAGCGCCGGCGTCCCCGCGAACCGGCGTGGCGCCTTCATCGGCGCCTGGAGCGGCATCGCAGGCCTCGCCGTCGCATTCGGCCCGCTCGTCGGAGGGGCCGTCGTCAGCGGCATCTCCTGGCACTGGATCTTCTGGCTCAACGTGCCGATCG
>JBJMJL010000051.1:0-6907 GCA_045806365.1 Gaiellaceae bacterium | reverse complement strand
ATGAGCCCGTGGATCATCGGGTTCTCGGTGTGGTTCGGCTACCCGCTCGTCATGAGCGTCTACCTGTCGTTCACGCACTACGACCTGCTCAACCCACCCCACTGGGTCGGGCTCGCGAACTACAAGTACATGTTCACGGAGGACCCGCAGGTCTGGCCGGCGATCAAGAACACGCTGTGGTTCATCGCCTTCGCCGTGCCGCTGCAGGTTCTGTTCGCGTTCGGCATCGCGCTGATGCTCGCGCGCGCCAGGCGCGGCGCAGGTGTCTTCCGCACGGTCTTCTACTTGCCCGCGCTCGCGCCGCCGGTCGCGGCGACGCTGGGCTTCGTCTACCTCCTGAACCCCGAGACGGGCCCGGTGAACATCGCGCTCGACCACCTCGGAGTCCACGGGCCGCTGTGGTTCCACTCCCCGCAGTGGTCGAAGCCCGCGCTCATGCTGCTGGCGCTCTGGGGGATCGGTAACACGATGATCATCTTCCTGGCCGCGGTGCTCGACGTGCCCAGGCAGCTCTACGAGTCGGCGGAGCTCGACGGCGCAGGGTGGTGGCAGCGCTTGCGCTGGGTGACAGTGCCCTCCGTCAGTCCTGTGATCCTGTTTGCCGTCGTCATCGGCGTCATCTACGCGCTGCAGTACTTCACGCAGGCGTACGTCGCGGCGAACGTCGCGGCCGGCCAGGCGTCGCAGGCGGGATCGAACGAGCTGACGCTCGGCTACCCGGAGAACTCGACCCTCTTCTATCCCGTGCTGCTGTATCTGCACGGGTTCCGCTACTTCCGCATGGGCTACGCGTCGGCGATGGCGATCGTCCTGCTCGGTGTCGCCTTCGCGATCACGATGCTGATCATCGTCAACTCGCGGCGCTGGGTCCACTACGCGGCGGCGTCGAAGTGAGCGCGCCCGCAGCAGCCGCGCCCGCGGTCGTCCGCCGAAAGCCGCCGCCCGCCGTCCGCCGCCGGCGCTTCCTCCTCGGCGTCGCGAACCACAGCCTGCTCATCTTCTGCGCGGTCCTGTTCCTGGCGCCGTTCGTCTTCATCTTGCTGACGGCCTTGATGACGAACGACCAGGCTTTGTCGACGGACCTCTGGCCGCACCCGTTCCGGTGGAGCAACTTCACGGACGTATTCGCAAAGTCGCCGTTCTGGCGCTGGGGGCTCAACTCGCTCGTCTACACCGGCCTGGCGACACTCGGTCTGCTCGTCTCGAGCATCCCAGTCGCGTATGCGCTGTCGCGCCTCCGCTGGCGCGGACGGGAGGTGGCGTTCGTCGTCGTGATGATCGCGCTGATGCTGCCGCCGCAGGTGTCGGTGGTCCCCGTCTATGTGATGTGGTCGAAGCTCAACGCGTGGACGGGCATCCACTTCATCGGCAACCTCAGTCCGTTGATCATCCCGAACTGGTTCGGCGACGCGTTCTCGATCTTCCTGCTGCGCCAGTTCTTCCTGACGATTCCGCAGGAGTACCTCGACGCGGCGCGCGTCGACGGCTGCGGCGAGCTGCGCATCCTGACGACCGTCGTCGTGCGCCTCGCGAAGCCGGCGATCGCGGCGGTGGCGATCTTCTCGGTGGTCTACACGCTCAGCGACTTCTTCCTGCCGTTGCTGTACGTGGGCGAGGCGCCGCACAGCTGGACGCTGTCGATCGGGCTGTCGGAGTTCCGGTCGTTGCACCAGGTGCAGTGGAACCTGACGATGGCGGCGACGGTCCTCGTGATGGCGCCCGTGATCGTCGTGTTCTTCCTCGCGCAGAGGGCGTTCGTGGAGGGCGTGACGCTGACCGGGGTGAAGGGATGAAGATCGCGGTCATCGGCGGCGGCTCGACGTACACGCCGGAGCTCGTGTCGGGGCTCTCGCGCGAGCGCGACCGGATCGATGTGCAAGACCTCGTCCTGCACGACATCGACGAGCAGCGGCGCGAGATCGTCGGCGGGCTCGCTGCGCGCATGCTCGAGCGGCAGGGATATGCGGGGAGCCTGAGCGTGACGGACGACCTCGACCGGGCCCTGGACGGCGCGGACTTCATCCTCATCCAGATTCGAGTCGGCGGACAGGAGGCGCGTCTGTCCGACGAGACGGTGCCGCTCGTGTGCGGCTGCATCGGTCAGGAGACGACCGGCGCGGGCGGGCTCGGCAAGGCGCTGCGCACCGTTCCCGTCGTCCTCGGCATCGCCGAGCGCGTGCGCGAGCGCGCCGCCGACGGCGCGTGGATCGTCGACTTCACGAACCCGGTGGGCATCGTGACGCGCTCGCTGCTCGACGCCGGCCACCGCGCGCTCGGGCTCTGCAACGTCGCGATTACGACGCAACGGAAGCTCGCCGGCATGCTCGGTGTCGAGCCGGAGCGTGTGCAGGTCGACCAGGTCGGGCTGAACCACCTCTCGTGGGTGCGTTTCGTCCGCGTCGACGGCGAAGACGTCCTGCCGGACCTGATCGCGGAGCACGGCGACGAGCTCGCGCAGGGAGCGGGCGTCCGGCGCGGGCTGATCGAGGAGCTCGGCGTGCTGCCGTCCTACTACCTCCACTACTTCTATGCACACGACGCGGTGCTCGCCGAGCAACTCGACGGCGTCCCGCGCGCCGCGACCGTCGCCGAGATCGAGCGCGGACTGCTCGACTTGTACCGCGACCCGAATCTCGACGAGAAGCCGGCGCTGCTTGATCAGCGCGGCGGCGCGTTCTACAGCGAAGCGGCGATCGGGCTCGTCGGCTCGCTCGCGGCCGGCGACGGCGCAGTACACGTCGTCGACGTCCGCAACGACGGGACGGTCGAAGGAATGGCCCGCGACGACGTCGTCGAGGTTCCGGCGCGGATCGACGGTCGCGGAGCGACGCCTTTGCCGCAGCCGCCGGTCGCTCCCGAGCTGCTCGGGTTGATGCAACACGTGGCCGCGTACGAGCGGCTGGCGATGCAGGCTGCGGTGAGCGGCGACCGCGCGCTCGTGCACAAGGCGTTGCTCACCCATCCGCTGGTCGCGCAGGACGCCGTGTCCTTCGAGCTCGTCGACCGCCTGCTCGAAGCGGGCGCCGAGCACCTGCCTCAGTTCCGCACGGGCAGTCGCGTATGAGGCGTGCAGCAGTGCTCGCCGTCGACGGCGGCAACTCGAAGACCGACCTTGCGCTGGTGGGCGCAGACGGCGAGCTGCTCGCGTTGGTCCGCGGGACGGCGAGCTCGCCGCAGCACCTCGGCGTCGACGGCAGCCTCGCCGTGCTCGAACGGCTGCTCGCCGACGCCGTGCGCGAGGCGCGGCTCGGCGACGACGGAGGCAAGGTGGCGGACTCGGCCGCGCTGTTGCTCGCCGGCGTCGACTTCCCCGCAGAGGAGGAGGCGGTGCGTGCAGCGGTCGAGCGCCGAGGCTGGGCGCGCCAGGTGCACGTCGGGAACGACACGTTCGCCGTCCTCCGCGCCGGCACGGAGCGGGGCTGGGGCGTCGCCGTCACGTGCGGCGCCGGGATCAACTGCGTCGGCGTCGCGCCCGACGGCCGCCATGCGCGTTTTCCGGCGCTCGGCGAGATCACCGGCGACTGGGGCGGGGGGTACGACCTCGGCAAGGCTGCCGTCTTCGCCGCCGCCCGCAGTGAGGACGGGCGCGGACCGCGCACGACGCTGGAGCACGCAGTGCCCGCGCACTTCGGGCTCGAAGCGCCGAGCGGGCTGGCGGAAGCCATCCACTTCGGGCAGATCGCCGAACGGCGGCTGATCGAGCTCGCGCCGATCATCCTCGCTGAGGCGGCCGACGACCCCGTCGCGGCGGAGATCGTGCAGCGCCTCGCGTCCGAGGTCGTTGCGCTCGCGCGCGTCGCGCTGAAGCGGCTCGACCTGCTCGATCAGCCGGTCGAGGTGCTGCTCGGCGGCGGCGTCCTGCAGGACGTCGACGGCGATCTGCTCGCGACGATCGACTCCGGCCTGCGTAAGCATGCGCCTGCCGTGACTGTTCGTCCCACGGCGTCGGCAGCGATCGTCGGCGCGGCGCTGCTCGGGCTCGACGAGCTCGACGCGCCGCGTGACGCGCAGGAGCGCCTCAGGGGCGCGTTCGAGGCGGTGAGCGTTGGCTGAGGTCCGCTTTCTCGAGGCGACGCGCATCTATCCGGGCACGAGCGTCGCTGCCGTCGACTCGCTGACGCTCGACATCGCGGACGGCGAGTTCATGGTCCTCGTCGGTCCCTCCGGATCCGGGAAGACGACGGCGCTCCGCATGCTGGCGGGGCTCGAGGAGATCGACACCGGGTGGGTCTTCATCGGCGACCGCGATGTGAGCGACGTCCCGCCGAAGGAACGCGACGTCGCGATGGTGTTCCAGAATTACGCGCTCTATCCCTACCTGACCGTCGCCGCGAACATCGGCTTTCCGCTGCGCATCGCAGGCGTGCGCAAGCGCGACCGGGAGGCTCGCGTGCAGGAGGTCGCCGCACTCCTCGGCCTGACCGACTATCTCGAACGCAAGCCCGGCCAGCTCTCCGGCGGGCAGCGCCAACGCGTGGCGATGGGCCGCGCGATCGTTCGCGTGCCGAGCGTCTTCCTCATGGACGAGCCGCTCTCGAATCTCGATGCCAAGCTCCGCGTGCAGATGCGCGCCGACATCGCGGCGCTGCAGGCCGACTTCGGCATCACGACCGTCTACGTGACGCACGACCAGGCGGAGGCGATGACGCTCGGACACCGCGTCGCGGCCCTTCAGGACGGCCGGCTGCAACAGGTCGGCCCGCCGCGTGAGCTCTACGAGCGGCCGGCGAATCTCTTCGTCGCGGGCTTCATCGGCTCGCCGGCCATGAACCTCTGCACGGTCGAGGTGCGGAACGGCACCGCATCGTTCGGCGGCGTCGACGTGCCGCTTCCGACGAACGGTCTCAGCAGGCTCGTCGTCGGCGTGCGTCCCGAGGCGCTCGAGCTCGCAGGCGATGGCGTTGCCGCGCGTGTTGACGTCGTCGAGGACATCGGCGCGGATGCGTTCGTCTTCTGCACCGCCGAGCTTCAGGACGGCGACACGCGGCTCGTCGCGCGCACCGACGTCCGCCATGCGCCGAAGCAGGGCGAGCGCGTACAGCTGCGCCCGCGCGCGGAAGAAGCTCATCTTTTCGACCCCGAGAGCGGAAGGCGTCTGGAGACGGAGACGCGCTAACGTCCTCCGCGCGGTGAGGACGATCGTGATCGTCGACGACTACGCGCCGTTTCGCGAAACGGCGCGTAGCCTGCTCGAGAGCGAGGGATTCGACGTCCTCGGGGAGGCCGACACCGGTCTCGCGGCCGTCGAGCTCGCGCGCGAACTGCAGCCCGACATCGTCCTGCTCGACGTTCACCTGCCCGACATCGACGGCTTCGAGGTCGCCAGGCGGATGCGCGAGCTCGAGCCCGCGCCGGACGTCATCCTCACATCGAGCCGCGACGACTACGCACCGCTCGTCGAAGCGAGCGCGGCGCGCGCCTTCGTACGCAAGGACGCCCTCTCAGGCGAGGCACTCGCCTCAGCTCTGAGCTGAACCGACTTCCGCGAACGTCGGCACCTCTTCTTGCGCCTTCTCCCGGTGCGCGTCGGCGTCCTGCCGCGCGTCGAAGCCCGACAGGTATTCGAGGATCTCGTCCTCGCCGCAGACCGGGCCGTCGTCGGTCACGAGCACCGGGATCTCATTCGTGCCGACGTGCTGCTGCATTTCCTCGCGCTCGTCGGGATCGGCGGCGACCTGCCGGGCCCAGAAGTCGAGGCCGAGCTCCGTCAGCCGCTGACGCACCTTGTGGGAGTGCGGACACCATTCGGCCTGGTACAGCTCCATGCGGAGACGGCTTTCCGCCTCCCGACTCACTCAAACCGGTTAGCCCGTTCGGGGGTAGACGCGCCGGCCCGGGCTGACGACTCTTTGGCGTGGAGAAACTGCGGCAATGAGCACGTTCGAGACGACTTCAGCGGCGCCTGCTGCGCCTGCGATTCCGCCCTATAGCACGGCGGAGATGCGCAGCTATCCGCTCGGCACCCTCGTCTACCGGTCGGGCCTGATGCCGCTCGAGACCGTCAACCGCGCGCTGGCCGAGGCCGCCGAAAGCGGCCGACGGCTCGGTGAGGTGCTGCTCGAGTACGGGCTGCCCGAGCGGGAGCTCACCCGCCTGCTCGCCGCCCAGCAGGGACAGGAGTTCGTCGACCTCGACGCATATCCGGTCGACCACGAGATTGCGCACCTCCTTCCGCGCGCGACCGCTGAGATGTATTGCGCCCTGCCGCTCAAGCGGGAGGGCGAGTGCACGATCGTGGCCGTACCGGACGCGGACAACTCGTCCCATCTCACACGCCTGCGCGAAGCGCTGCACGGCCCGATCCGCCTGGTGACCGCTGCGCGCTCGGACATCAAAGACGCGATCGAGCGCGTCCACGAGCCCAGGGGAACGATTACCCAGATGGCATTGGCCGAGGCCCGCGGCGAAGCGCTGCCGACCGCGGCACCCGTCGTCCCGGTCTATCGCGTCGAGGTGACGCTCGAGAGCGGCGCGACGCTGCTCGTCGCCGAGGCGTCCGACTTCGAGCAGGCGAAGACGATCGGGATGCGCGTGATCGACGAGGCCGAGGCCGGCGGGATGGTCGCCGTCGGCGACGCGACGATCGACGGCCGCCAGGTCGTCTCCGTCGACGTGCTCGGCCGCAACGGCGCCTGAGGACACGTCCCGGGACATATGGGTCTGACCCCGGAACGTACGACAGTCCCGGGACATATCGCCACAGAGGGGTCTGACCCGGGAACGTAGGACAGTCCCCATATCTTCAGAGAGGGGTCTGACCCCGGAACTGAGGACAGTCCCGGACATATCTCCAGAGAGGGGTCTGACCCCACAGAGGGTCTGACCCCGGACGTCAGAGGGGTCTGACCCATAGGGGTCTGACCCCGGAACTCAGACGGGTCTGACCCCGGAACGTCAGAGGGGTCTG
>JBJMJL010000050.1:0-14943 GCA_045806365.1 Gaiellaceae bacterium | reverse complement strand
ACGACGCGAGTGCCGTACCGCTTCGTGATGCCGCGGAGGGATGCGACCGTCTGCGTGTCGGGCGGCGCGGCAGTGCTCGCGACGTCGCGTGCCTCGACGACGGAGTCGTCGCCGGAGGAAACGACGATCTCGCTTCCTTCGAGACGCGCGGTTGCATGCGTGCGAATGCCCGAACGGCGCAGCAACTCCTCCGGCAGCCGCAGCCAGCCGCCCCTGCCGACGACGATCGCCTCGTCGCCGACCTCGCCTCCCGACTCTTCGCTGACCCGACCGTCGCGGATTCGAATGACGCGGTCCGCGATCGACGCCGACTCCGGGTCGTGGCTCACGATCACCGCGGTGCACTTCTCGGCGCGGATCAGCTCGCCGATCGTGTCGTAGACGAGTCGCGCGCTCGCGGCGTCGAGCTCTCCCGTCGGCTCGTCCGCGAGGAATAAGAGCGGCCTGTGCGCGAGCGACGCCGCGACCGCGACGCGCTGCTGCTCGCCGCCGGACAGCTCCGTCGGACGCGCGTCGCGTTTGTCGGTCATCCCGACGCGCTCGAGCAATTCGTCCGCGCGGCGGTTGCGCTCGGTCGTCGTCGCGCCGGCAAGCCCCAGCTCGACGCCGACGAGCTCGCGCGCGCTCAGCTCCGGCGCGAGCGCCCGCGCGTAGTGCTGGTCCGCGTAACCGACCGTGCGCGTGCGGTAGCGCGAGATGTCGCGTGCGGGCAGCTTCCCGAGCTCGGTGCCGAAGACGCGAACCGTTCCGGCGGACGGGCGGTCGAGCCCGGCCAGGATGCGAAGCAGCGTCGACTTGCCGGAGCCGCTCGGGCCGAGGACCGTGACCGTCTCGCGCTCGCGCACCGTCAGCGAGAGCCCCTGCAGCGCGGCTGCGTCGCCTTCCGCCGTCTGGTGGACGCGGAAGAGGTCGCGAACCTCGATCGCGTCGCTCACGTTCCAACCTCCGCGAAGCGCCCGGCGACGTCGCTGCGGAAGGCGCGGTGCGTTGCGACCGACACGATCAGCGCACCGGCCGCGAAGTACAGGAGCAGCCCGAGCAGCAACGTTGGCCAATCGATCCCGAGCAGGAGCGGAAGCTCGGCCGAGCCGGCGCTCGCGGTCAGAGTCACGAGCGCGACGACGAGTACCGCGAGCACCGCTCCCGTGACGATGCCGCCGACGACGCCGAACGCGGCCACGAGCCCGGCGCGCAGACGGAGGTGCCGGCGCAACAGATCGGGGGACGCCCCCTGCGCCTCGAGGTCGAACAGCTCGCCGCGCTCGTCGCGAAGGTCGGAGACAACGACGAGCAGAAGCCCGACGAGCGCGAGCCCCAGGGCTGCCACGGCGGCGGCGGCGAGCGTGATCAACGTGCCGCGCGCGAGCGGCTCGGCGCGCAGGTCGGCGAGCAGCGCGTCGTGCGCGTTGACGTCGAGCGAGCCGAACGGCGGACCTCGAAGTGCGTGCGCCGCGCGGCGCTCGTCCGCGGCGTCGAGCCAGACCTCGTTCGGGCTGCCGCTGCCCGGCGCCTCGGCGCCCAGCGCGGTCGCTACCGTCGGCCCGTCGGCGACGACGACGTCCTCGTCGACCGTCGGCATCCGGTTCACCGTGCCCACGACACGGCCGATGATCGTCGCCGTCGCGACGTTCAGCGGCAACACGCCGCCTGGTCCGGCAGCGTCGGCGAGCCGCTGCGAGGCGACGATCGGAATCGGGTGGTCGTCCGTCGGCTGCCTCGCGCGGAAGCGAGCGACCGAGTCGCCGGTGACGACGTAGCGAATCCGACCGGGCGCGGTGACCGTCAGTCCGCCGGCGCCGGACCAGCGCATGAAATCGAGCGGCATCACGTTGCCGTCGACCCGCGGCGCGCCGAGACGCATGGTTCCCAACGCCGTCGCGGCCGCATTGATCCCGGCGTTCGGGACACCGTGTAACCCCGTATTCGTCAGGCCGAACGTGAACGAGACGAGCAGCCCGCCGCGCGCGTTCCGGGGGACGTTCGCCGCGAGGCGCCGCGATGTCGTCGTTCCGAGGCGAATCCCTTGCGCGCCGCCGTCGCGCGTGATCACCACAGCGCGCACCGCGAGCTCGTCGCCACGCGCGCGTAGCGGCAGCGAGAGCCGCCGGGCATCGTCGGGGAGCCGCACCCCGCGCACCGTCATGTCTGCGCGCGGACGCAGCCGGTCGCGGATTTCGTCTCTCGAGAGCGACGAATAGTCCTCCCGCCAGCGGACGCGCGGGACGTCCTCCGCCGGAATGCCGAGGAGCGTCAGCCCGGGCGAGCCCTCGAGGCGGCGCACATTCGCAGAGAGCCGCAGAACGGGGATCGCGTGGCCGAGCGCGTCGAAACGCCGCAGCGGCGCGGCCTGGAACACCGGGACGAGCTTCGTCAGGTCTTCCCGCACGACGAAGTCGGCCGGCACGGCGAACGCCGCCTGGTCGGTCTCGCCGCGCGACAACGTCGAGCGGTACGTCGCGGCGAACCCGGCGAGGCCCAGGCTGATGACCAGGAATGCCACGGCGATCGCGGCGCGGCCGGGATTTCGTGCCAGGGACAGCGCCGCCAGGCGCACGGGTACCGGCGCGTTGCGCCCTTGGCGGTCGAGCGCTCGTAGCGCCGGGGTGAGCACGCGGGCCCACACGACGGCCGCCACGAACGCGATCAACGCGGGTAACAACAGCAGCACGATTCCAGTGCCGCGCTCGTCGGCGACGTTCTGCGTGTCAGCGGCGCCGCGCGCGAGCGCGAGGACGATCGCCATGAGCGCGCCGGCGGCGGCCGCATCCAGCGGCGTGACGGTCAGCGTGCCGAGCCGCGCGCTGCCTGCGCGCAGCGACAGCAAGACGACCGTTGTGGCGGCAGCGGCGATCGTCGCAGCGAGGACGAAGCCGCGCCCGGCGGCGACGGAGTGCGAGAGGACCGCCCCCGCGGGCACACCGGCCCGCTCCGCGACGAGCGCCCCGATCGCGCTGCCGACGATCCAGCCGACGGCAGCACCGGCGAAGGCCACGACCCCCGTCTCCGCAAGGGCGCCGAGGACGATTTGCCAGCGCCGCGCACCGAGCCACGTGAGTCGTCGCCACTGGGCTTCCGCGTCGCGCCGGAGCCCGGCCGCCGCCAGGACTGCGAAGGCGAGCAGGAGCGCGGCCGCCTCGCCGCCGATCAGGAGCAGCCGCCGCCCGGCGACTTTGCCGCTCTCGTTCGCGGCCTGCAGTTGCGCAAGCGGCGCAGTCAGGTCGAAGCGCAGCGACTTGAACTGGAGCTCGCTGCGTGTCTGCGTCACCTTGCGCGCAAAGCTCTGCACCGTCCACGGATGGACCCGCCCCGGGCGCAGCGGCGCCGCCCACGAATAGCTGCGGAACGTCGGCACGAACGTCTCGATCCGGGCGAGTCTCTCGACGCCGTCGGCGAGCAGCAGCGGCGGGGTGGGTGCGGTGTGGTACAGCAGCGCGGAGCTGAGCACCGACGCGTACGTCTCGCGCGTGATCAGGTTCCCGAGCGGGAGCGGCGAGTCGAGCGTGGCCTTTCCGACCACGTCCAGGGACAGTCCGGGGACATGTGGGATCGGGCCGCTGCCGCCGAGTTGGAGCACCTCGCAGCGCTGCGCGGTGCAGCGACGTGGCAAGCGCCCCGAACGAACCTGCACGTAACGCGCGAGGCCGTCGATTGCACCGAGGTCGAAGAGATGCCCGTTCGCCGACGCTGTGCGGAACAGCATCGCGTGCGTCGGCGACACGACGAGCGGTGCGAGCGCGGCGCGGGCACGGCGGTCGAGGCGGTCGACGTCCGTTCCAGGACCGCTGGCGATGCCGCCCCAGACGAGCCGCACGGTGCGGTCAGCCGCGGGAACGCGGGCGGTCGCGCGCTCGACGCTGCGGTCCTGCGCGACGAGGCTCCCCGCGAGCACGGCCGCGAGCAGTGCAGCGCCGGTCGCGATGCCGAACGCGACGAGCAACACACGCTCGCCCCGGCGTGTCAAGCGCGACCACGCCAGTCGAAGGGGATATGTGAACCTGCGGACTCGCGTCACGCTCTGAACCTACCGACCACGTACGCGACGGTTGCTCCGTACGCGACGTGGTCGGCAAGCTGCGGCAACACCGGGAGCGCGCGCACGCGCGGAAACATGCGCCCGGCGACGCCGAGATCCAGTGCTGCGATCCCCAGACCGGCGAATGCGCCTGCGACGACGCCGCGACGAAAGACGCGCTCGAGCGCGCACGCCCAGCCGAGTGACAGCGTGAAGTGGACGGGCAGAGCCGCCGCCAGCAAACGTGAGCGGCGCATCTCGTGCGGAAGCAGCAACGACCCCGCCGCGAGCGTCGCTTCGAGCGGATCGTCGCCGCGCGCGACCGCCCACAGCGTCGAGGGAACCCCGCCGAGCACCGCGCCGGCCGCACCGGCGACGAGCACGTCAGGGCTGCAGAACGACTTTGATCGCGCCGTCGGCCTTCCGCTGGAAGATGTCGTAGCCGTGGGGCGCACGGTCGAGCGCCAGGGTATGTGTCGCGAGATCGCTCGTGCCGAGCGGATCGTCCTCGCCGAGCAGCGGCATGAGCGCGTCCGTCCAGCGCCGGACGTTCGCCTGGCCCATCCGGATCGCGATCTGCCGGTCGAAGAGCTCACCCAGCGGCAGCATCGGGACGGCGCCGACGTACACCCCGGCAAGCGACAGCGTGCCGCCGCGCCTGACCGACCGCGCCGCCGAGACGAGCGCGCCGAGCCGGTCCGGCATCAGCTTGAGGTTCTGCAGCGTGCGGCCGACGATCGACGCCTCCGCCTCCATCCCGACCGCGTCGACGGCGGAGTCGACGCCGCGCCCGTCGGTGAGGTCGCGCACGAGCTCGGGCACGTCGTCTACGGCGCCGAAGTCGATCGTCTCGACGCCGTGTCGCTGCGCCATTGCGAGGCGCTCTGGCACCTGGTCGATGCCGAGCACGCGCCCGGCGCCGCGCAGCAGTGCGATGCGCGTAACCATCTGCCCGATCGGCCCGAGCCCCCACACGCCGACGACGCCGCCCGCCGGGACGTCAGCGTACTCGACGGCCTGCCATGCGGTCGGCAGCACGTCGGAGAGGAAGAGGAACCGCGTGTCGGGTGGGCCCTCGGGCACCTTGATCGGGCCGAAGTGCGCCATCGGCACGCGCAGGTACTCCGCCTGCGCGCCGGGCACACCGCCGTACAGGTGCGTGTAGCCGAAGAGGCTCGCCCCTTTCTTCCATTTCCGATTCTGCGTCGTCTCGCACTGCGAGTACAGGTCTCGCTCGCACATCCAGCACGAGCCGCACGAGATGTTGAAGGGAATGACGACGCGGTCACCGGGTGCGATGTGCTCTACCTCGGTGCCGACCTCCTCGACGACGCCCATCGGCTCGTGGCCGATGATGTCGCCCTCCTTCAGCGCAGGCCCGAGCTGTGAGTAGAGATGAAGGTCGGACCCGCAGATCGCAGTCGACGTGATCCGGACGATCGCGTCGGTCGCTGCCTCGATGCGCGGATCGCGGACGTTGTCGACGCGCACGTCCTCTTTGCCGTGCCAGACGACTGCCTTCACGGCCGCTTGCCGATGCCCGTCGCGAGCTCTCGGATGCGCGCGGGGCCGCTCGTCCGCGGCGACAGCGGCGGTGTCTCGAGGCCGGCGGAGTGACGCATGCCGTCGAGCAGGTCGGCAACCGCGCGCTCCGAGCTGTACTGCGGCTCCCAGCCGAGCTCGGCTCGTGCGCGTGTGCTGTCGAGCAACGGCGAGGCGAGGCCCATGTCGAGCCAGCTCGGGGGAATCGGTGTCAACCGCAGCCGCCAGGCGATCGCGGCGAGCGCGCGTGCCGTCGAGGCCGACATCCGAAAGGTGCGAGCGCGCAGCAACTTTGCGAACGTCGTCAGGTCGAGCTCCGGCTCCGAGGCGACGTTGAACGCGCCGCGAGCGCCGTCGTTCACCACGGCGAGCCGGTACGCGTCGCCGACGTCGTAGGAGTGCACGGCCTGCGTCACGAGCTCGGGAATCTCGGGAACGAAGGGGATCAGGCCCGGTCGAATGAGCGAGCCCGGCAGGAACGGCCCGGCGAACAGTCGCCGCTGCTCCGCCGCGGATTCGCGCTTGAAGATCAACGCCGGCCGGAGGCGCACCACGCGCACCTCCGGCTGCTCCCGCTCGAAGCGGTCGAGGCGGCGCTCGACCTCGGCCTTCTGCAGTGAGTACTCGTTCGTGCGGACGCCGTCGCGCGGCCAGCTCTCGTCCACGCGGCGATCCTTCGGGCCGGGCGAGTACACGCCCACCGACGACGCGTAGACCAGCGTGCCGACGCCGGCTTCGACGACTGCACGGAAGACGCGGGTCGAGCCGTCGACGTTGACGCGCCAGAGCAGGTTCTTGTCGCGCGACGGCTGGATCAGCCAGGCGAGGTGGACGACCGCGTCGGCGCCGTGGAAGAGGGCCGCGAGGCCCGACTCCGCGATGTCGGCCGTCGCCCAGTCCGTCTTGGCGAACTGGAGCTCGGGCCGGCGCCGCGCGATTCCGACGACGGAGTCGACGGCCGGCTCTCCGGCGAGCGTCTGGAGGAGGCTCGTGCCGGCATTTCCCGTAGCTCCGACGACCACGACGCGCACATCGGTTAGATGCCAGCGCCCACGCGGCGCGAAACTATGCCGGCCGGCTTGCGATCGTCAGTGCGACGGTGTGGCGCTTGCCGTTCCGCGTGTAGGTGAGCGTCACGCGGTCGCCCGGCTTGCGCGCATTGATCGCCGTGCGCAGCTCGTCGGACGACGAGACCTTGGTGTCCCCGAGCGCGACGATCACGTCGCCGGCGCGCAGCCCTGCCTTTGACGCCGGCGTGCTCGACCGCACCGACGCGACGCGGGCCGCGCCGCTGTCGCTGAGGGTGACGCCGAGGAAGGCGTGCTGGGCCTTGCCGCTCGAGATCAGCTGTGCGGCGATCGACTTGATCGTGTTGGACGGGATTGCGAAGCCGACGCCGTCGCTGCCGCCCGAATCGCTCTCGATCTGAGCGTTGACGCCGATCACGCGGGCCTGGCCGTCGAGCAGCGGGCCGCCGGAGTTCCCGTGGTTGATCGCCGCGTCCGTCTGGATCGAGTCGTCGATCGAGAAGTTGTTGGGAGACGTCATCTGGCGGTGGAGCGCGCTGACGATTCCCGCCGTGACCGTCTCGGCGAGGCCGAACGGTGCGCCGATCGCTACCACGTTGTCGCCGACCTCGACGTTGCTCGAGTCTCCGAGCGAGAGCGGGAACAGCACCGACGACGGAGCGTCGACGTCCAGCACCGCGAGGTCGGTGGACGGGTCGGTGCCGACCACGCGCGCGTCGAAGCTCTGGCCGTTCCAGAAGGTGACGCGGACCGAGGTCGCGCCGTCGACCACGTGCTGATTCGTGATCACATGTCCGTCGGTGTCGTAGACGAAGCCCGAGCCCTCGGCCTGCTGTGAGCGCTCGCCGCCGGAGGGATCGCTCACCTGTGAGCTGACCTTGACCTCGACCACGCCGCGATTCGTGCGCTTGTAGATCGCATTGACGGACAGGCCGCTCGTGCTCGCCGCCGGCTGCGAGTCGCCGACTGTCACCTGGCGGACGACGGTCTTCGTGCTGCCGGAGGAAAGGGCCGCGTACGTGGCTGCGCCGCCGCCGACGCCGATCAGGGCGCCGGCGACGACGGCAGCCGAGAGGGTGAGGAGGGAGCTCGGTCGCTTCACGGCGTCAATGTCACCCGACGTCCCTAAGACGGGCCTGAGACGCAGGTAAGAAGTCGCTAAGACCCGGCCTCACAAAGTTCTAACGGGTGTCTTAGCGGCGTCTTAGTGCGAAGTGGCAGCCTGCATACGTGGCCGCGCGGACTCTGGAACCCGAACCGACCCTCCATCCGCGTCGCCCGCTTCGGGTGGGACGTTCCCCCTCCGCCCGCTGGTTGACACTGTGCGCCGCCGTCGCCTTCACCGCCCTTGCGGCGGCGGCGGCCGCACAAGCAGCGTCCGCGCCGCGTCTGAAATCGCCGGAGCTCGCAGAGATCGCGCGGGCGGGCCGGGCGATTCCCGACACGATCGTCAGCGGCGTGCCCTCGACGCGCGCGCTCGCCGCGGCGCCGAACGGCTACTGGGGCGGCCAGTACCGCACGCGGGCGGGGGAGCTCGTGACCGTCTACGCGTCGAACGCCTATCCGGTGGATCCGGCGCTCGGTCAGCGCTGGGCCGATCTGCTCGCCTCGCTCGTGCATGGCTCCGAGATCTCCTCCGTCAACGTGCTTCTCTCGACGCCGGCGCAGATCGCGCGCTTCTGCGGTTCCGAGGCGCTCGCCTGCTACAGCAACCGAGGCGCGCTGCTGTATGCGCCCGGCGAGGACCCGGATTCCGATCTTTCCGCCGAGGCAGTGATCGCGCACGAGTACGGGCACCACGTCGCCGCGAATCGCAACAACGCGCCGTGGGACGCACTCGATTGGGGCCCCAAGCGCTGGGCGTCGTCGATGAACGTCTGCGCGCGGGCGAAGACGGGCGAGCTGAATCCCGGTGCCGAGGATCCCGTGCGGTACGAGACGAACCCCGGGGAGGGCTGGGCCGAGACGTATCGGGTGTTGAACCAGCGCAAGCTCGGGCTGCCGGAGAGCCCATGGCACATCGTGGCCGATGCGCTCTATCCGTCCGCGGCTGCGCTGGCCGCGGCCGAGCAGGATGTCGTGAGCCCGTGGCAGGCGGAGTCGACGACGCAGCGGGCCGGCTCGGTGACACGCACGTCGAGGACGCGGACGTACACGTTCTCCACGCCGCTCGATGGAACGCTGAAGGTGACTCTGAGATCTTCGGCGGGCCTGCGCGTCGCGCTCGACGTCTTCGCGTCCTCGACGCGTGTCGCGCGTGTGACCGGCGGCGGAACGCTGACGCGGTCGACGACGGTCTGCGGCGCGCGGACGTACCGGGTGAAGGTCACGGAGCTGAAGGGACGCGGCTCCTTCCGGCTCTCCGAGATCCAGCCTTCCTAAGGCCGACTTGCGGCGCCGCATAGAGGCCGTGCGAGCTCTGCGTTCTTAGCCCGCTCTCAGCTTCCCGCGACAGAATGGGGCGCGTGAAGATCCTGGTCGTCGACGACGAACGTGCCGTTCGCGACTCGCTTCGCCGCGCGCTCGAGCTCGAGGGCTACGAGATCGAGCTGGCGGCCGACGGAAGCGAGGCGCTTGCGGCGCTGCACGAGCACGATGCGCAACCTGACGCCGTCATCCTCGACGTGCTGATGCCAGGCGTCGACGGCCTCGAGGTCTGCCGCCGGCTGCGCAGCGAAGGAAATCGGGTGCCGGTCCTGATGCTGACGGCGCGCGACGAGGTCGAGAGCCGTGTTGCGGGCCTGGACGCCGGCGCCGACGACTACGTCAGCAAACCGTTCGCGCTCGAGGAGCTCCTCGCGCGCGTGCGCGCGCTCCTGCGACGGCGGATGAACGGCGACGGCGGCGAGGTGCTGAGCTTCGCCGACCTCGAGCTCGACCTCGGCACGCGCGAGGTGCGCCGGAACGGGCGCGACATCGAGCTCACGCGGACGGAGTTCGCGCTGCTCGAGCTGTTCCTGCGCAATCCGCGTCAGGTGCTGACACGGTCGATCATCTTCGAGCGCGTCTGGGGCTACGACTTCGGGTTCGCCTCGAACTCGCTCGACGTGTACATCGGGTACCTGCGGCGAAAGACCGAAGCCGGCGGCGAACGGCGCCTGATCCACACGGTGCGCGGCGTCGGCTACGCGCTGCGCGAGCGATGAGCTTCCGGGCACGCCTCGCCCTGGTCGCGGCCGCGGCCGTGGCGCTCGCGATCGTCGTCGCGTCGTTCGTCGTTTACTTCGTCGTGCGCGATCAATTGCGCTCGACCGTCGACGCCTCGTTGCGCACGACGGCGGCGCAGCTCGCGACCACGCCGGTACACGACTTTCGCCACTTCAGCGCGCCGACGTCAGAGCTCGGCGGCGCGCCCGGTTATCCGCAGATCGTGAACGCCGAAGGAGACGTGTTCCTGCCGCGCGGAGCGAGCGTCTCGCTTCCGGTGAACAACTCGGTCACCAGAGTCGCCGAGCGCGGCTCTGGGACGTCGTTCATGGACGCCCACGTGCGGGGCGTCCATGTCCGGATCGTGACGTTCCCATACGAGTTGCAGCCGGGCGTCGCCGTGCAGATCGCGCGCCCGCTCACCGAGGTCGACCATTCACTCGGCCGCATCGAGAACTATCTGATCCTGATCGGCGGCGCCGGTATCGCGATCGCCGCCGCGCTCGGGCTGGGCGTGTCTCGGGCGGCTCTGGCGCCGGTGCGGCGGCTGACCGCGGCCGCCGAGACGGTGACGGAAACCGGCGATCTCTCGCAGCGCATCGAGACGACGGGACGTGACGAGCTCACGCGCCTGGCGGTCAGCTTCAACGCGATGCTCGGGGCGCTCGAGGAGTCGACGCGCGCACAGCGGCAGCTGGTGGCGGACGCGTCGCACGAGCTGCGCACACCGCTGACGAGCCTGCGCACGAATATCGAGGTGCTCGCCCGCGGCCGCGAGCTTCCGGCGGGCGAGCGTGAGCGCCTGTTGAACGACGTCGACGAGCAGCTCGGGGAGATGACGACGCTGATCGCCGAGCTGATCAACCTCGCCCGCGGCGAGCAACAGGCGGCGGAGCCGGAGGACGTGCGTCTCGACCTGCTCGCCGCCGGCGCGGTCGAGCGCGCCCGCCGTAACCGGCCGCGGGTCAACTTCGTGACCGGCTTCGAGGAGTCTGTCGTCCACGGCGTGCCGTCTGCGATCGAGCGCGCGATCGCCAATCTCTTGGACAACGCCGCGAAGTGGAGCCCGGCCGGCGCCGACGTCGAGGTCGGCGTTGCCGGCGGTTCCGTCACGGTGCGCGACCATGGTCCCGGGATCGACGCGGAGGATCTCCCGTACGTCTTCGATCCGTTCTACCGTGCGCGGTCCGCGCGGGGCATGCCGGGATCGGGACTCGGTCTCGCGATCGTTCGCCAAGTCGCGGACGCGCACGGCGGACGCGTGGTTGCAGAGCCCGCGGAAGGCGGCGGCACACGCGTCGTGCTGCAACTCTTAAAGACTTCTTAGCGCGCTCTTAGGCCGCGCTGCAACGCTCCGCCGCATGACACGAAACGTGAAGCTTCTGCTCGCGGTCGGCGCGGTTCTCGCGATCGCCGGGGGCGGCGTTGCCATCGCGTCGTCGAAGTCGTCTCCGTCGGAGGAAAGCCGGGCGGTGGTCAACGACGCCGCCCGACAGCTCGGGATTCCGCCGAGCAGGCTCGGCGCCGCGCTCAAGCGGGCGCTCGCCAACCGCGTTGACGCGGCAGTCGCAGCGGGCCGGATCACGAAGGCCGAAGGCGACGCGCTCAAGGAACGGATCAACGCCGACGACTTCCCGCTCTTCCGCGGCTTCCACCGCGGCTTCGGCCACTTCTTCGGTGCCAAGGTCGGTGCGGCGGCCGCTTACCTCGGACTGACGCGCGAGCAGCTCCGCGACGAGCTCCAAGGCGGAAAGACGCTTGCGCAGGTCGCGCAGGCGCACGGCAAGTCGGTCGACGGCCTGGTCGACGCGCTCGTCGCCGAGGCGAAGAAGCACGTCGACAGAGCAGTTGCGTCCGGACGGCTCACGCAGGCTCAGGCGAGCGACCTGCTCGACGGGCTGCGCGCTCGCATCGCCGACCTCGTGAGCTCACGGGGACTCGGCGAGCACCACTTCCGGCGCTAGCCGCGGCGCTGCCCGCGACGCAGGGCGTCGAGGCGGCGGCGGGCCTGCTTCGTCGGGCGTGCACCGAGCTCCGCGCCGAGGGGACGCGTGACGCGCCGTTCGACGGCGTGCTGCTCGCGCCTTGCGCGCGATTCCTCCCGCTCGACGTACAGCTGCTGCGCCGCCGCGGCTGGACCGCGCCGCTCGGCGAGGCCGACCACGTCGAGCGTCCAGCGCTCCGTGCCTTTCGTCAGCTCCACGACGTCACCGCAGCGAAGGAGCTTCGCCGGCTTCACCCGCTCGCCGTTGACGTGTACCCGCCCCCCGACAGCGGCGGCTGTGGCGAGCGCGCGCGTCTTGAAGAAGCGCGCCGCCCACAGCCACTTGTCGATCCGGACGCCGTCCAATCAGTCGCTCGGAACGTGCCGGCTCAGGAAGTCCAGGATCTTGCGTAGCTGACGCACGCGCTCGTCGATGTCGAACGCCGAGTGGCCTGTCGGGAAGACGTACACCTCGTGAGGATGGCCGCGGGCTGCGAGCTTGTCCACGTAGGCCATCGCCTGACCGTACGGGCACCGACTGTCGTTGCGGCCGATCAAGAACAGCACGGGCGCGCGAACATCGTCGGCGAAGTTGATCGGGTTGCGCTCGCGCATCAGTTCCGGAACGTCGCGCGGCGTGCCGCCGATGAGTGCGCGGTCATATGCCTGCAGGAGCGGAGAAAGCTCCTCGTAGCCGGCTTCGTAATCGCCGATCGGAACGCCGGCGATGCCGCAGAGCCACAGCTCAGCGTGCTTCCCGAGCTCGAGCAACGTCACGTAACCGCCCCACGAATGGCCCCCGATGACGGCGCGACGTGCGTCTGCGAGACCGCGCTGCGTGAGATCGGCGAGACCGGCATTGACGTCCTCGAGCTCCGGCCCGCCGATGTCTCCGATCAGGGCGTCCCGCCAGTTGCTGCCGTAGCCCGTCGAGCCTCGATAGTTGACGAGCCCCACGACGAAGCCGGCATCGACGTACGCCTGGACCTCGGGCTGCCACCTGTCCATGTCGAGGGAGGTCGGTCCGCCGTGGACGAGCATGATCGCGGGGAACGGCCCGCCCGAGTCGTCGGGCGTGACGAAGAACCCGTGCACGCGGTCGCCGCGCTCGTTCGTGAAGTGCCACGACTCGTACTCGCGCGCCGGGACGCTGCGCGTTCCCTGTAGCGGCAGCAGCTCCGCGCCGGTCTCGTCGAGGACGCGCCGCTGCCGGTGCCCCTGCTCGTGCAGAAACCAGACGTGGCCGTCGGGGCGCACGCGCGCGCTCCAGATCATCCCGTGCTCGTTCGAAACCGGCTCGAGCGTGTTCGTGGCGAGGTCGAGGCGGAACAACCGGTGGCGTCCCTCGAAGAGCTGCTTCAGCAGGAGCGCTGACGCGTCGGGCCACCAGTCCTCCACGCGGATCTCGCCGTCGAGCTCGAGCTCGAGGTCGGTGCGCTCTCCCGTGGCGAGGTCCCACAGTGCGGGCCGCGTGTTGCCTGCGCGCTCGTGCTCGACCGCGAGTCGCTGGTCGCCGGGAGCCGGCGCCCAGCACCTCGCGATCAGCGACCTCCCCTCGTCGTGGAGCTCGCCGACGCTTTCGCCCGAGTGCGCGTCGATCACTCTGACCGCCGGATGGATGAGATCGGCGTGCTCGGCGTGGTGGAAGCAGAGGAGGGCTCCGTCGACGGACAGGCCGCCACGAAGGAATCCGCGCGCGTCGTAGCCGATGTCGATCGCTTCGGCCGAGCGATGGATCTCTCTCGCCTCGCCGCCGTTCGCTGAGACATGCACGCTGAAACCATCCCGGTTGCTGATCGCAACGGCGACGATGCCCGCCGCTTGAGCGAGGCCGTTGCCCCATCCATACGGAACACCCTCGAGCAGCGGCCGCGTCTCGCCGCCGAAGAAGGGCTGCACGAGCCAGCGACCGGCCTCGTCGCCGGTCTCGTCGTCGAACCAGATGACTCCTTCGCCGTCAAGCGTCGGCGTCGCATCGATGACGCCGACCACACTTGCGGTGACCTGGCGGCGCTCGCCGGTCGACGGCTGCCACGCGAACACCTGCCAGACACCGGCCTCGCTCGAGGCGTACACGCAGCGGTCCGGCGCCTGCGGGGACCACTCCGGCAGGAACGAGATCGGCGCGCGAAAGCGTTGCTCCCACACGGAGAGGGCGGGCTCGATGACGGCCATCGCCGCGAGCCTAACGCCGCCAACCGCCGCTCACATACGATCGCGCCGTGCGTGAGCTGCGACAGGGCCTCTGGCACTGGCAGGCGCCGCACCCCGGGTGGAGGGCGAGCGAGCCGTGGGATCAGAACGTCTCCTCCTATGCAATCGACCAGGACGGCCGACTACTGCTGTTCGACCCGTTGGGCGTGCCGGGCGAGCTCGAAGCGCTCGCTGCCGAGCGCGAGACCGCAATCGTGCTGACGGC
The DNA here is from genome assembly GCA_045806365.1 of Gaiellaceae bacterium. Lineage (GTDB taxonomy): Bacteria > Actinomycetota > Thermoleophilia > Gaiellales > Gaiellaceae > 3-1-20CM-4-69-9. The sequence goes on along the minus strand of JBJMJL010000050.1, from coordinate 811 downwards.
GCCGTGGCACGAGCGCGACGCTGAGCAACTCGTGGAGCGGCTCGACGTGCCCGTGTTCACGCCGCTTCCCGACAGCGCGGAATACCTGATGCAGACCTACGGCCTCACGGCCGAGCAGGCGGGCGACGGCAGCCCCGACGTCGTCTGGCTGCTGCGCGAGAAGAAAGGCGAGGCACGCGTGTACTCACCCGGTGACCGGCTCCCGTTCGGTGCCGACGTGCTACCGGGGCACAAGGTGAACGACACTGTGCTCTGGGTCGAGAGCCAGCAGTCAGTGATCTCGGGCGACACGCTTGTCGACTTCGGCCGGGGTCTCGAGATCAACGAGCGGTGGCTGCGCCCCGGCGTGACGCGCGAGCAGATCGCCGAGCAGTTGCGCCCGCTGCTCGAGCTGCCGGTCGAGCACGTGCTCGCGACGCACGGCGGGCCGACAGACCGCGCCGCGCTCGAGCGCGCGCTCGCCTGACATCGATGTAACTGGTCAGGCGGGCGCGACCGCTGCGACTTGACTCGGGCCGGCGTCGGTTGCGAGCTCGGCGTCGCGTGCGGCGAGCGCCGTGTAGCGGCCGCCGGCGCGGATGAGATCGCCGTGTCGCCCCGATTCGGCGATCCGGCCGCGGTCGAGCACGATGATCTGGTCGGCAGCTCTCACGGTCGAGAGCCTGTGCGCGATCGCGATGGTCGTCCGTCCCTCGGAAAGGCGGTCAAGAGCCTCCTGGACGAGCCGTTCGGTCTCGGTGTCGAGCGAGCTCGTCGCCTCGTCCAGGACGAGGATCGGCGGGTTCCGCAGGATCGTGCGCGCGATCGCGAT
>JBJMJL010000049.1:0-18150 GCA_045806365.1 Gaiellaceae bacterium | reverse complement strand
CCCTGTCGGGGAGTGGGGTCTGATCCCTTCCGGGTCGGGCGGGGTCTGACCCTGGTCGGGTCTGACCCCTGGTCGGGCGGGGTCTGACCCTGGTCGGGTCTGACCCCTGTCGGGGTTTGACCCCTATCGGGGTTGGTGGGGTCTGACGCCTGGTCGGGCTCGGTGGGGGTCTGACCCCTGTCGGGGTCAATGGGGTCTGACCCCTCTCTCGGGGTCAGACCCCAGCAGTTCGCTCTTACAGCCGGATTCTGAGCCTTGCGCTGAGCGCGGTGAACGCAGAAGCGGTCGCGCTCACGCACGGCACGGGCGGCTGCGACGGCGACTGACAGCCCGTCGACGTCACGTCGCGCTCGGCCACGGTGACGCGGGCCTGGAACGTCGTCGTCGACTTCTTGCCCTTCTTGCGCAGGCTCATCGAATACGCGCCCGCGGCGGTGGTCCGTGCGCTGAAGACGGAGGAGAGCTTCCCGTTCAGCATCAGCCGCACCGTGGCACCCGACACTGCGGCGCCCGCCTGGGTAACCCGACCCGAGAGGCGCAGGATGCGCTTCTTCGCGCTCACGAGCTTCCTGCCGATCGTGATCGCGCCGGTCCCGACGATCGCACGCGTCTCGACCGTGCCCGCGACGTTCGGCAGCGGAGTACCAGGCGTGTAGGGCGTCGTGAACGCCTTCCACACCGTCTCGCCCGCCGGCACGGTGAAGACGTTGTTCACGGTGAAGACGGCCTCGAGGAGCTGCGCGCCGTTCGGCGAGCGGCTCGGTGTGCCCTGCGGGACGTCCGCCGGTCCGAGACACGTCACGAGCTTGTAGGCGCCCAGCGCAGTCTCGGCTCCGCTCGTGGCATCGACGTGCACGGGCAGGTTGATGCTCTGCCCGGCGACCGACAGCGCGAGGTTCCACACGGCCAGGTGCGTGCCGGTCGCACAACCGGGCGCGTTCGTGTTCGCCGGCGCGACGACCACGTTCCCGGAGAGCGGGAGCGGGATGTTCGCGTCGCGCGCGAAAATCGAGCCCGTCGTCGTGCCGATCGTCGTGCCCGGTGCGGCGGACGCGCTGATCGAGTAGCCGCTCGGCACGTAGATCGTGATCTTGGCCGGCTGCACGTCGGTCTGCGCCTGCGAGAGCTTGATCGAGAGCGCAGTCGCAGTCTGCGTGACGCTCAGCTTCTGCACCGCGAGCGCATTGCCGGCCAGAGCCAGCGCCGCGGTGCTCGCCACCGCGAACACGGCCAGCTTCGTCAGAGTCTTCATACCCTTCCTTTCCTACTTCGAAATCGGAAAAAGCCCTTCCGGTAAGACGCTCGATTCCCGCAGGAGTTGAGCCTAAGCCACCGCTTGCGGTGGCGACCTCAGGACACACGGGCTCTGCCCGTGCGTCCGTCTTTGTTGAAGCGCTCGACCCCTCGCCTCGGCGTGAATGAGTCTAACCGCGTGCGTTTACGAGGTTTCCGAAGAAGTGCCAGTGCGTGCCGCGATAGCGCGCGAGCTTCACCTTGTCCATCGGGTAGTAGTCGTTCGGCGAGGTCCGAATCCGCACGCCGGGCAGCAGGAAGGGGTTCGTCTCGTTCAGGTGCGTTGCTGCCCGCAGGACGCTCTCGCGGGTCGGGCTCCGCCCGGCCTTCTTGAGCGTGTCGACCATCGTGTAGGCGACCGCCATCCCGTAGTAGTAGAAGACGTCGTCCGGCTTCGCGGACGGCAGGAAGCGGCGCATGATCGTTTTGTAGAGCCGCACCGTTCGGTCCTTCGACCACTCCTTCGCCGTCGGGTCCTTGACGAAGGCGATCGAGATCGAGCCGTCGACCTGCTTCTGGTTCGACCCGAAGCGGGCGATCTTCACGATGTCCGGCGAGATCGACACCGAGGTGACGTAGATGTGCGGATGCCACCCCAGCCGGAACGAGCCGACGTAGCCGAAGATCGCGAACTTCGGCGTCGCGAACAGCATCAGCGTGTCCGCGCCTGAGCTCTTCAGCCGCGCCATTTGCGAGTCGACGCTCGCGTCGGCGATTTCGTACGGCTGCGTGGCGACGATCTTTGCCTTGCGGCCGAGCCCGCGGCGCAAGCCGTTGAGCAGGTCCTTGCCGAAGTCAGAGTTCTCGTACAGCACCGCGATGCGCGCCTTCGGCTGGTGCGCGGCGACGTACCGCCCGTAGATCACGCCCTCGCCGGCGAAGCTCGGGAGGTAGCCCATCGACCACGGGTACTTCTTGTGCTCCGTCGCGAGCTTCGAGACCCCGCTGCCGACGAAGAGCTGCGGCACCTTGCGGTCGTTCAGGTAGGAGCGGATCGCGAGCGCGTGCTCCGTCCCGACGCTGTTGAAGATCGCGAGGACGTCGTCCTGCTCGACGAGCTGCCGCGTCAGCAGGATGGTCTTCGCGACGTCGAACTCGTCGTCTTCGTACTTGTAGACGATCTTCCGCCCGAAGACGCCGCCCTTGGAGTTGATGTACTTGAAGTACGCGTCCGCTCCCTTGCCGACGGATCCGTACGCCGCCGCTGGGCCGGTGATCGGGATCGTGCCGCCGATGGTGATCGTCGTCGGCGTCACACCCGGCGTGGCGAGCGCGAGCGCCGCCGCGGCGATCGGTGCGATCACCGCGAGATGGTCGTGCGTAGTACCGGCAGCGACAACGTCAAGCCTCGCACCGTCGCGCTCGACCCCTCTGCGACGGGGATGAGGTACACGAGGTTGCTGATGTTCTGCACCGTCGAGCGCGCACCGAGCGTGACGCGCAGTCGCGACCCGCGTGGGACCGCCGTCATCTCGTTCTGCAGCCTGATCGTCACCCTGCCCGCGCGATTCGTGACGACGGACGTATCGGTGCCGCCGTCCGCGACGACGATCTCCTTCCCGGCCGGTGTCAGCGCGCTGAGCACCGCGACGAGGTGCTTGTAGCCCGTGCTGTTCGGCGAGAACGAGACGCCCACGAGCGGCGTGCCGAATGTTTCGAGCCGCGCGACCCGCTTCGTGGTGCGCGCGACCTTGCCGTCGGCCGAGAGGGTGCTGCGCCCAGCAAACGAAAACCTCAACGTCCGCGTCTGCGGCAGCGTCCGGAACGACTTCGTTGCGGAGCGCCATGGATCCGGTGCGATCTCGATCGGGGGCCGCTTGTCGATCCCGTTCGGAACTCCTTTGAGGAACCGGTCGAACCAGGCTCGCAGCTCGACGGCGGCATAGTCGAACTCCGCCGGTGGATTCGGCGCCGGCAGGTGGCCGAGATCGCCGAGATAGAGCCGCTTCGGTCCGCGCACTGTCCGGTACGCCGCGAGCGCCTGGTTCGCATCGAAGGCGAAGTCGCGCCGGCCTTGCAGCATGAACGTCGGAATGCGGAGGCCGCCGAGTTGCGCTCGGGTCGACCGCGTCGCGAGGTGTGCGCGGATCGCCGGAATGTTCCTCTCGGCGATTGCGTCGCTGAGCAGCGCCGCCTCTTCGGGGCCGTAGCGGTCGCGCGGGATGAGCTGCGAGAAGCCGAGGATGATCCCCGCTCGCACAAGACCCTGTGGCGCGAGCGCCTCGCTCAGATCCGTCCAGGTGGCGGCCGGGGCGATCGCGGCGAGCGGGAAGCCTTCGACTGCGGCCCTCCAGACGAGAGCGCCGCCGTACGACGCGCCGTACGCTCCCACGTGCTGCGCGTCGACAGGATGCCGTCCTGTCAGCCAGTCGAGCAGCTCGCGCAGGTCGGCGAGCTCGCGCGGGCCGTCGAGCGTGAACAGGCCGCCCGATTCACCGTGGGCCCGTGCATCGAACGTCAGGACCGCGTAACCGTTCGGCGCGAGGAACTGCGCAGCCATCGAATTCGGCGACCAGTTGACGAAGTCGGATGACTTGCGCGTCTGGCCGAGCCCATGAAGCAGAACGACGCCCGGCCAGCCGGCAGCTGGAGGAGCTCCGGCCGGCTCGAAGTAGCTCACCGCGATCGGGACGCCGTCGCTCATGACGACGTTCGTGTCGGTCTTGGTGAAGTCGGCTGCGGCCGCGCGCCCGGCAGGACAAATCGTGAGCGCGACCGTCAGCGCGACAAGGAGGCGTCGCATCTAGATCAGGGTACTCCGGCAACGCCGATAGCATCGCCCGGCATGGATTCGCGGCCGGTCGGCGTTTTCGACTCGGGCGTGGGCGGGCTGACCGTCCTGCACGAGTGCCTTGTGACGATGCCGCACGAGGACTTCGTGTACCTCGGTGACCACGCGCGCCTGCCGTACGGCCCGCGGCCGCTCGCCGAAGTGCGGCGGTTCGCCGGCGAGATTGCGTCCTACCTGCAGGGGCAGGGCGTCAAGCTCGTCGTCAACGCGTGCAACACGGCAACCTCCGCGGCGTTGCCACAGCTGCAAGAGGAGCTCGACGTTCCTGTCGTCGGCGTGATCACGCCGGAGGCGCATGCCGCAGTGCAGGCGACGCGCAACCGCCGCATCGGGTTGCTGGCGACCGAAGGAACGGTTCAGGCGGGGCGTTACAGAGAGCTCGTGCACGCACTCGACGCCGGCGTCGCCTTCGTTCAGGTCGCCTGCCCGCGGCTCGTTCCGCTGATCGAGAGCGACGACCCGTTCGGCGCCGAGACGACGCAGGCGGTGCGCGAGTACGCCGCGCCCCTCAAGGACGCGGGCGTCGACACCGTCATCCTCGGCTGCACGCACTACCCACTGATCCGGCCGATCTTCCAGCGCCTCTTCGGACGTGACGTCACGCTGGTCTTTTCGGCGGAGGAGACGGCGCAGGAGGTCGCGCAGACCCTCGCGCGCAAGGGCTACGAGAACGACGCCGCGCGCGAGGGCAGCTATCGGTTCCTCACGACCGGCGACCCCGACGCCTTCCGCGAGATTGGCGTGCGGTTCCTGCAACTGCCGATCAGCAGCGTGGAGCACGTCGAGGTCACCGCGCTGGCGGCCGCATGAGAGCCGACGGCCGACGCGCCGACCAGTTGCGGCCGCTCGAGCTGCTGCCGGACTACCTCGAGCAGCCGCACGGCTCGGTGCTGTTCAGTCAGGGCAAGACGAAGGTGCTCTGTACCGCTTCGATCCAGGAGGGGATTCCGCGCTGGTTGTACGGCAAGGGCCGCGGCTGGCTGACTGCGGAGTACTCGCTGCTGCCCGCGTCCACCGGCGACCGCACCGATCGCGAGGCGTCGCGCGGGAAGCAAGGCGGACGCACCGTCGAGATCCAGCGCCTGATCGGGCGTTCGATCCGCGCCGTGACCGACTTCGGCGCGCTCGGCGAGCGGACACTGTGGCTGGACTGCGACGTCCTGCAGGCGGACGGCGGCACGCGCTGCGCCGCGATCTCCGGTGCGTACGTCGCAGCGCGACGCGCGCTCGACCGCTTCGGCCTGTCGAAGGCGCTGACCGGTTCGGTCGCCGCGGTTTCGGTCGGGATCGTCGGCGGCGATGCGCTGCTCGATCTCGACTACTCCGAAGACTCGACGGCCGAGGTCGACATGAACGTCGTCATGACGGGCGACGGCGCACTCGTCGAGGTGCAGGCCACGGCAGAGCAGACGCCGTTCTCGCGCGACAGCCTCGACGAGCTGCTCGAGCTCGCGACGAGCGGCATCGACGAGCTCGCGGCTGCGCAGGAAGAAGCCGTTGCTGCTGCTCGCGTCTAGCGGGCTCCCGGAGCTCAACTGGGACGAGGCGCTGCTGCGCCTCGCCCTCGCCGCGGTGCTGGGCGGCTTGATCGGTGTCGAGCGCGAGTTGCGCGAGCGCGAGGCGGGCCTGCGCACGCATCTCCTCGTCGCACTGGGGTCTGCCCTGTTCACGATCGTCGGCGCGTACGGGTTCCACGAATTTCTCGAGTCCGGCCAGGCGGTCGTGCGCGCAGACCCGACACGGATCGCGGCGCAGATCGTGACCGGCATCGGCTTCCTCGGCGCGGGCGCGATCATCCGTCAGGGCCTGTCGGTGCGCGGCCTGACGACGGCCGCGACACTCTGGGTCGTCGCCGCGGTCGGCCTGGCCGCCGGCGCGGGGTACTACAGCGGCGCGGTCATCACCACAGCGGTCGTGCTGATCGCGCTGTGGCCGCTGCGGATCCTCGCCTACCGCGTGCTGCACCGTTTCCGCCCCGACGACGGCCGCCTGTTGGTCGAGCTGCCGAGCGGAACGCCCCCGGGCCAGCTGATCGAGGAAGTCGAGCGCTCGGGTGCGCGCATCGACTCGATCGACGTCAGCCAGGAAGGGGACCGCCGCCGGCTCGCATTCGCGCTCGCGCTGCCGCGCGAGCTCGGGGCGCCGCGACTCGTCGCTCGCATCGCCGACGTACCGCACGTCGCGGACGTCCGGTGGGAGTAACGGCCCTACTCGCCTCGCGCAACGCAAACAAAGCGCGTGAGCTCGAGCGGCTGCTCCCCGGCTGGCAGATCGACGTCCTCGACGCCGGCGACTATCCGCCGGAGACCGGCGAGACGTACTACGAAAACGCCCTCGCAAAGGCGCGGTTCGGCCTCGCGCACGCGCCGCGCGACGTCTGGGTGCTGGGCGAGGACTCCGGCATCGAGGTCGCCGGGCTCGGCGGCGAGCCCGGCGTGCGCTCGTCGCGCAGTGCTGCGGGGGACGAGGTCGGCTGGATGCTCGGCGAGCTCGACGGCCTGTCCGGTGACGCCCGGCATGCGCGTTACGTCTGCGAGCTCGTCGCCCTCGCAGCGGACGGACGGGAGCGCCGCGGCACGGGGATGCTCGAGGGCCGCATCGCGACGGCGCCGAGCGGAAGCGAGGGCTTCGGCTTCGATCCCGTTTTCATCCCCGACGGCGAAGCACGCACCGTCGCGGAGCTCGGCGACGAGTGGAAGGCGCGGCATTCGCACCGCGCTCGCGCTGCCCGCGCGCTCCTTGCGTCGACCAGCTGACTAGGCGAGCCCCGGCACCTCTTCCAGTACGCGCTGCTCGCGGCGGCGCGAGCGCCACCAGTTGAGCTCCGCACCGAAGACGATCACGTTCGACATCACGTAGAGCCACACGAGCAGGATCGCGGGCGCACCGAACGCTCGCAGCGCCGGATTCACATCGGCGTAGCGCTGATACAGCGGCAGGATCTGGAACGTCGCCTCCAGGAAGACCGTTGCCAGCAGGGCGCCGGGGAGCACTTCGCGCACGGTCAGCTCCGCGTTTGTCAGGACCTTGTAACAGGACACGAGAAACGCGAAGACGCCGGCGAGCGAGACCGCGATCGACACGGCGTAGGCAGTCACGTAGTTCCCGACGAAGCCCGGCGCGTACTCGCGCAGCGCCGCCACGCCGAGCGAGCCTGCGAGCAGCGCCAGGAAGAGAGTGACGAGCGACGCCACCATCAGCACCGTTGCCAGGCCCTTGCCGCGCAGGAACGAGCGGTTCGGTCGCCCGTAGACGATGTTGAACGCAGACTCGAGCACGCTGAAGAGCGACAGCGACGTCCACAGCAGTGCCGCGGCGCCGACGATCCCGAGCGCGGCGGCGTTGTCCTGGACCGTGTGGACGAGGTCGATGATCCGGTCGATCGGCGTGCCGGGCAGCGTGTGCTTGATCTCCTTGACCAGGAAGGACGACTCGTCCGCCCGGCCGGTGAGACCGAGCAGCGACAGCGCCAGGAACGTCAACGGCACGAACGACAAGAGCGCGAAGTACGCGATCATCGCCGCGAGGTGAGTGCCGCGATCGGCGAAGAACTTCCCCCACAGATCCCGTCGGCGCACCCGCATCCGCGCGGACCCTAGACTTGGCCGCCTATGGATGCCCAGCAGGCGCTCGCCGATCTGACTGAGATCTCGTCGCAGGTTCGGGCCGCGGTCGTCTTCGACGACAAGGGAAAAGTCGCGGCCTCGACCGTTTCTGACGGCGAGGCGTTCGCGCAGGCCGCGGCCGACCTGCTCGTCGCCGCGGAGCAGGTGAGAGCGGGGGAGTCGCCGCTGACGCAGCTCGAGGTGGCGACGTCCGAGGGCGCCGTGTTCGTCGTGCGCGAAGGGAAGGCGACGATCGCGGCGACGACGGGCGTCGACCCGACCGTCGGCCTCGTGTTCTACGACCTCAAGTCGGCGTTGCGCAGCGTGAAGCCCAAGCCGGCGCCCCGGCGGAAGTCGGCGGAGACGAAGACGACGACGGCGAAGTCCACGACGGCGAGGTCCACGACGGCGAAGAAGAAGCCCGCCGCGACGCGGACGAAGAAGAAGACCGATGGGTCGTAAAGCGGCCCTCGTTACCGGCGTCCTCATCGGCACTCTGGTTGGCGCGGCATTCATCCGCCGCCGCACGGCGAACCGCGAGCGCGCCGACCTCTACTTCGAGGACGGATCGATGCTCTCGCTCACCGACGGCTCGCCCGGCGCCGAGCGGTTGCTGCCGCTCGCGCGGCAGGTCATCAGCTCGACGCGTTAGGTAGCTCTTGACCGACGACGAGCTGAAGCTCGCGATTCGCGACGCCGCCTACCTGGAGGGCGACTTCCTGCTGCGTTCGGGCAAGCGGTCGCGCTACTACCTCGACAAGTACCGCTTCGAGACGCGGCCCGACCTGCTCGCCGCGCTCGGCGAGCGCATCGCGAACGCCGCGGCCGAGTTCGCGCCGGACGCGACGCGCCTCGCCTGCCCGGAGCTCGGCGCGGTCGCGCTCGCGACTGCCGGGTCGCTCGCGTCGGGCCTGCCGTTCGTGATCGTGCGCAATGCCGCGAAGGAGTACGGCACGGCCAACCGGATCGAAGGTGCGTTCGCGGAAGGCGAGTGTGTGTGCCTCGTCGAGGACATCGTCACCTCCGGGGGCGCGCTCGTCGAGGCGGTCGAGGCGCTTCGTGAGGCCGGGCTGACGGTGCGGACGGCGGTGTGCGTCGTCGATCGCGAGGAGGGCGGCGCGGACGAATTGGCTCGGCACGCCGTCCGGCTGAGGCCGATTTTTCGTTCGAGCGTCATTCTCGAGGCGGCCAAAATCCCCGCAAAACCGCATGGTTGAGCGGGTCCGGCCCGGCTGTTAGGGTCTTTTTCCGTGGTCCGACCCGTCGACAGAAGGAGCGGGACTTGACGAAACAGGAGTTCGTTAACGAGGTCGCCAACAAGTCGGGGCTCTCGAGTCGAGATGCGGCGAGGGCCGTTGACGCCTTCCTCGACTCGATCACCGACACACTGCGGGGCGGCGGAGAAGTGGCCTTCACCGGCTTTGGGAAATTCACGACCCAGCGGCGCGCCGAGCGCATGGGCGTGAATCCGCGGAATCCAACGGAGAAGGTGACGATCCCCGCGGCCACGGTGCCGAAGTTCACAGCAGGAAGCCAGCTGAAGCAGGCGGTCAAGGGCGGCGCCGGCTAGCAGGAACCGTTTTCTCGGTACGAGGGCCGCGTAGATCGCGGCCCTCGCCGTCTTTCGAGGGGATTACTCTGAACGTCGTGGCAACCGTCGCGACGACGCACTTTGCCGACCGCCTCGCCGAGGCCGTCGAGCACAAGCGCTCGCAGCTGGTCGTCGGCCTCGATCCGCGTCCCGACCTGCTGCCGGTCGAGCTCAAGGGCGAGGCGCACCTCGGCCGCGCCGAGGCCGCCGCGGCGTGCGGCCGCTTCTGCTGCGGCCTCGTCGACGCCGTGGCGCCCTACGTCGTCGGCGTCAAGCCGCAGGTCGCGTTCTTCGAGGCCCTGGGGCCCGACGGCATGCGCGCGCTCGAGGACGTTTGCGGCTACGCGCGGGCCGCCGGCCTCCACGTGATCGCCGACGCGAAGCGCGGCGACATCGGGTCGACGGCGCGTGCATACGCCGCCACGTACGTCGAGCGACATGACGGCAGCGCGCCGCTGGCCGACGCGGTCACGGTGAATCCGTATCTCGGCCGCGACTCGGTCGAGCCGTTCCTTGCTGCGTGCCGCCGCGACGGGGCCGGCATGTTCTGCGTGATCAAGACGTCCAACGCCGGCGGGGCGGAGGTGCAGGATCTCGTTCTGTCGGACGGCCGTCACGTGTGGCACCAGGTCGCCGAGCTCGTCGCCGAGTGGGGAGCCGATCTCATCGGCGAGCACGGCCTCTCTGCCGTCGGTGCGGTCATCGGCGCGACGCACCCGCGCGCGGTCGGCGAGGCGCGGCGGCTGCTCCCGCGCGCCATCCTCCTGCTCCCCGGCGTCGGCGCCCAAGGCGCAACGCCGGCGGACGTCGCGCGCGCGTTCACCAGCGGACCCGCGAGCGCGCTCGTCAACGTCTCGCGCAACGTGATCTACGCATTCCGGGTGTCAGGCATGGACTGGCGCAGCGCCGCCGCCGCGGAGGCCTCCCAGTACGCGCGGGACGTGTGGAACGTGTCGGGCTGGTAATCAGAGAGACGTGGACCCGGCCAGGCGCCGCGAGCTGACGCGCTTCGGCGCGCCTGTCGCGTTCCTGCTGGCCGCCACGATCGCGGTGCTCCTGATCAAGGCCGGTCTGAACAATTCGGCCTCCACCGAGAGCGTCGCAGCGCCGACGACCGCCCCTACGACGACACGTGCCGCGACGACCACGACGAAGCTCGTCCTCACCGGCACGGCGACCACGAGCACGACGACACCGGGCGCGATCTACTACGAGATCCAGAGCGGCGACACGCTGGGCGGGATCGCGGCGAAGTACGACACCACAGTCGAGCAGCTGCTGGCGCTCAACCCGGACGTCGATCCCTCGGCGCTCCAGCCCGGTCAACGCATACGTGTTGGCTAGCCTCCCTCCCGTGAGGGCTCGTCTGCTCGCCGTGGTCGCTGCGGCGTTCGTCTTCGCGACTCCGGCACACGCGGGAGCACCGGCGACGTCCGCGCGCGCGTTCTACGTCGTCAACCCGACCACCGGGGAAGTGCTGGCGCAACACCGCGCCTGGGCGCGCGTGCCCATTGCGAGCATTACCAAGCTGATGACGGTTCTGGTCGCGCTCGACCACGCGGACTGGAACGAGGTCGTACGCGTGCGTCCGGGTGCTGCTGCGGTCGGCGAGTCGACGATCAACCTGAAAGCGGGCGAGCGCATCACCGTCGGCGATCTCGTCAAGGGCGCGCTGATCCAGAGTGCGAACGACGCGGCGGACGCGCTGGCCGACTACGTCGCCGACGGAGATACCGACGCGTTCGTCGAGCTGATGAACCGGAAGGCGGCCACTCTCGGGCTCGAGCGCACGCACTTCACGCGGCCGGACGGTCTCGACGCGTCCGGGCATTACTCGACCGCCTTCGACGTGACGCGCCTCGCCCAGGCGGCGATGCGCAGCCCGAGGATCCGCGACGTCGTGCGCTTGCGGACGGATTCGATCTCCGGCGGGCGCCGTCTCCACACCTGGAACGACCTGCTCGGCGTGTTCCGCGGCCTCTACGGCGTCAAGACCGGGCACACGTCGGCCGCCGGGTGGTGCGAGGTCGCCGCAGTGCGCCGCAACGGCATGACGCTGTACGCGACGGTGCTGGGCAGCCGGACGCGCTCGCAGCGCAATGCCGACCTCGCTTCGCTGCTGCGCTGGGGCATCTCCGGGTATCGCCCGGTGTGGGTGGTGCAGCCGTCGCGTGTCTACGCGAGTGCCGCGGTGGGCTACGGCAAGCCGGCCGTGCCGCTCGTCGCGTCGGGCCCGACGGTCGCTCGGGTGCGCGTGGACAAGCGGCTGGTCGAACGGGTCGTCGCTCCCGCCACACTGCAGTTGCCTGTGAAGCAGGGACAGTCGATCGGAAGCGTGCAGGTGTACTCCGGCAAACGCCTCGTCGGCCTCAGCCCACTCGTTGCGGCGCGGTCGGTCGAGCGGCCCGGCCTCGGCGGGCGCGTCGGCTTCTACGCCGGACGTACGCTCGATCACATCGGGGACTGGTTCTCGTGATCGTCACCGTCACGCTCAACGCGGCGATCGACCGCACGTTGACCGTCCCGAACTTCCAGCTCGGTCAGCGGCATCGCGCGAGCCAGGTGCTGACGCTCGCCGGCGGCAAGGGCATCAACGTCGCGCGCGCGCTCAAGCGGCTAGACGTTCCCGTCGTGGCGACAGGTCTCGCCGGCGGGCGCACCGGCACGCGCATCGTCGAAGAGCTCACGTCCGAGGCGATCCTCAACGACTTCGTGCGCATCGCGGACGAGTCGCGCACGTCCACCGCAGTCGTCGATCCCACCACGGCGACCTACACGGAGATCAACGAATGGGGCCCGCACGTCGAGCCGGAGGAGCTGACGATGTTGCTCGAGAAGATCAGCTACCTCGCGCGCGGCGCCGACATGGTCGTGTTCTCCGGCACGCTGCCGCGCGCGGTCGACGACTCGTTCTACGCCGAGGCGATTCGCGATCTCAACCGCCGGCAGGTCCGCGCCGTGCTCGACTGCGAGGGCGTGCCGCTGCGGCTGGGGGTCGAGGCCGATCCGTTTCTCGTGACGCCGAACCAGCGCGAAGCGGAGGGGCTCGTCGGCCAGGAGTTCCGCGACGACGAGGACTACCTGATGGCCGTCGACCGTATAGCCGACATGGGTGCCCGCAACGTGCTCGTCACGAGCGACCCGCGCAACTTCGGCCTCTTCCGCGAGGACCGCAAGCGCCACCGGTTCCGAGCGATCGCGCCGCAGGTCGAGTCCGTGTCGGCGGTCGGCGCGGGTGATGTGCTGCTCGCCGCGTTCATCGCCGCGCGCGCGGCCGACCGGCCGCTGGAAGAGTCTCTGTGCGCGGCCGTCGCGGCGGCGGCGGCTTCGACGCTGGAGGTCGGCGCCGGGCGCTTCGAGCCGCGCGAGGCTGCCCGCTTGCAGGGCTCAGTCGACGTGCGTGAGCTGGAGCCCATCACGAGCTAGCCGGGCCTGTCGCTACCATCGACCGATGGAGGGTCTGAGCCTCGACCAGGCGCAACTCGAGCGGCTCGTCGAGCTCGATCGCAAGTTTTCGCGCGAGGGGCTGACGTTCGATGACGTCCTGCTCGTGCCCGCCGAGTCGCGCGTCCTTCCGAACGAGGTCTCGACCGCCGCGCAGCTGACGCGCAACATCCGGATCGAGATTCCGATCGTGTCGGCGGCGATGGACACCGTCACCGAAGCGCGCCTCGCGATCGCGCTCGCGCGGGAGGGCGGCATCGGCATCGTTCACCGCAACCTGCCGATCGAGGCGCAGGTCGCAGAGGTCGACAAGGTCAAGCGGTCGGAGTCGGGGATGATCGTCGAGCCCGTCACGCTTCCGGCGCACGCGCTCGTCTCGGACGCGCTCGAGTTGATGGCGACGTACCACATCTCCGGTGTGCCGATCACCGACGATGCAGGGACGCTCGTCGGCATCCTCACCAACCGCGACCTGCGCTTCGCGCCCGACACGTCGCAGCCGGTGTCCGAGCTGATGACGTCGCGCGACCTCGTCACCGCGCCGGTCGGGACGACGCTCGCCGAGGCGGAGACGATTCTGCACCGCCACAAGATCGAGAAGCTCCCCGTCGTCGACAGCGAGGGCCGTCTGCGCGGGCTGATCACGGTGAAGGACATCCAGAAGCGGATCGAGTTTCCGAAGGCGACGAAGGACGAGCAGGGACGGCTGCGCGTCGGCGCGGCTGTCGGCGTCGGGCCCGACGCGTGGGAACGCGCCGGGGCGCTCGTCGACGCCGGGGTGGACGTGCTCGTCGTGGACACCGCGCACGGGCATTCCGCAGCGGTGCCGGAGATGGTGCGCCGCGTCAAATCGCAGTGGGACGTCGACGTGATCGCCGGCAACGTCGCGACCGCCGAAGCGACGCAGTCGCTGATCGACGCCGGCGCCGATGCGGTGAAGGTCGGTCAAGGGCCCGGTTCGATCTGCACGACGCGCGTGGTCGCGGGTGTCGGGGTGCCGCAGGTGACGGCTGTCTACGAGTGCTCTCGCGCCGCGAGCGTCCCGGTGATCGCCGACGGCGGTATGACGTCCTCGGGCGACATCGCCAAAGCGGTCGCCGCGGGCGCGGAGACCGTGATGCTGGGTTCGCTCCTCGCCGGGACGGACGAAAGCCCGGGCGACGTCGTGATGCAGCAGGGCGAACGCTTCAAGGAGTACCGCGGCATGGGCTCGCTCGGCGCGATGCGCGCGCGCGGCTCGTCTCGCGATCGCTACTTCCAGGGCGACGTCGAGGACGTCGAAAAACTCGTGCCCGAGGGGATCGAGGGACGCGTGCCGTACAAGGGGCCGCTCGCGGCGATCCTGCATCAGCTCGTCGGCGGGCTGCGCCAGGCGATGGGGTATTGCGGTGCCGCGACGATCGAGGAGATGAAGGCCGCACGGTTCGTGCGCATCACTGCCGCGGGGCTGCGCGAAAGCCATCCCCACGACGTCACCATCACGAAGGAAGCGCCGAACTATCGGCGCTGAGGTCCTACAGCTCCCGGAGCGGGCGCCGGAAGAGCGGCCCGTGCTGGTGCTGGATCTCGGTGGGCAGTACGCACAGCTGATCGCGCGGCGTGTCCGTGAGTGCCGCGTCTACTCCGAGCTCGTGGGCCACGGCGTGAGCGCGGAGCAGGTGCGCGCGCGCAATCCGCATGCGCTGATCCTCAGCGGCGGGCCTGCGTCGGTGTACGCCGACGGCGCGCCGAACGTCGATCCGCGGCTGTTCGAGCTCGGGATCCCGACGCTCGGCATCTGCTACGGGGCGCAGCTGATGGCGCTCGACCTCGGCGGAAAGGTCGAGCGGACCGGCACGTCGGAGTTCGGGAAGACGGCGATGACGGCGGTCGAGTCGCAGCTGTTCGCGGGACTGCCGGAAGAACAGACGGTGTGGATGTCGCACCGGGACACGGTCACGGCTCCGCCGGCGGGCGCGGAGGTCGTCGCCGTCTCGCCGTCGACACCGGTTGCCGCGTTCGAGCAGCGCGAGCGCGGCCTGTACGGCGTGCAGTTCCATCCCGAGGTCGTGCACACGCCGCACGGGCAGGACCTGCTCAAGAACTTCCTCTACAACGTCGTCGGGGCGCCGCCCGGCTGGACGCCGGCGGCGGTGATCGAGGAGCAGGTCGAGCGCATCCGCGCGCAGGTCGGCCGCGAACGCGTGCTGTGCGCGTTGAGTGGCGGCGTCGACTCGGCCGTCGCGGCGCTGCTCGTGCACAAAGCGGTCGGCGACCAGCTGACGTGCGTCTTCGTCGACCATGGACTGCTCCGGGCGAACGAGGCCGAGCAGGTCGTCGAGACGTTCGGCGGCCACTTCCACGTGCCGCTCGTGCACGTCGAGGCGCAGGAGCGATTTCTGTCGCGGCTGGCGGGTGTCGACGATCCGGAGCGGAAACGGAAGATCGTCGGCGAGGAGTTCATCCGTGTCTTCGAGGACGAGGCGTCGAAGCTCGGCAACGTGCGCTTCCTCGTGCAGGGGACGCTGTACTCCGACGTGATCGAGTCGGGCGGCGACGACCAGGTCGCCGCGAAGATCAAGTCGCACCACAACGTCGGCGGTCTGCCGGCCGACATGCGCATGCAGCTGGTCGAGCCGCTGCGGCTTCTGTTCAAGGACGAGGTGCGTCGCGTGGGCGAGGAGCTCGGCATGCCGGAGCGGCTGGTTTGGCGCCAGCCCTTCCCTGGGCCCGGCCTGGCCATCCGCATCATCGGGGACGTGACGGCCGAGCGGCTCGAGATCCTGCGTGCCGCGGACGCGATCCTGCAGGACGAGATCCGCCGTGCGGGCTTGTATCGCGACCTGTGGCAGTCGTTCGCCGTCCTGCCGGCGATCCGTTCGGTCGGCGTGCAGGGCGACGAGCGCACCTACGCGTATCCGATCGTGATCCGGGCCGTCACGTCCGAGGACGCGATGACGGCCGACTGGGCGCGCCTGCCCTACGACCTGCTGGAGACGATCTCGAGCCGGATCATCAACGAGATCCCCGGCATCAACCGCGTCGCGCTCGACCTCAGCTCCAAGCCGCCGGCAACCATCGAGTGGGAATGAGACATCTCCCGGGACAGTCCCGGGACATGTCTTCTAGCGGATGGTGAAGGAAGAGACGCCTTCGACTTCCTCGTCGCTGACGTCGACTGAATCGACCTGAGCGCCGCGCGGGCCCTCGCGGCAGAACGCCACCAGCCGCTCGACCGCCTCACGTTCGCCCTCGAAGACGGCCTCGACGGCACCGTCGCGACGGTTCGCGACCCAGCCGCCGACGCCGTGTCGCTCCGCGAGCCGGCGCACGCTGTCGCGGAAGAAGACACCCTGGACCTGACCGCGGACGACGGTGCGCCGACGAATCATGCGGCGTATTCTCGCCCCGCGTGGAGCTGAAGGACATCCTCGAGCGCCGCCGGATGGTGCGCGCGTACCAATCCGCGCCGATCCCGCGCGAGACGATCGAGCAGATCGTTTCGTCGGTGCGCCGCGCGCCGAGCGCGGGCTTCAGCCAGGGACAGCGGCTGCTCGTCGTCACCGAGCAGCCGACGCTCGACGCGATCGGCGACATCCTCGGCGATCGCTCCTGGGTGAGCGAGGCGCCGGTGTTGATCGTCGTAGGCGTCCGCGAGGACGACTACCACGAGCGCTACCGGAAGCCGGACAAGCTGATCGACGGCCGGGAAATCGAATGGCCCGTCCCGTACTGGCACTTCGACGCGGGCGCGGCCGCGATGTTGATCCTGCTCGCCGCCATCGACGAGGGCTACGCGGCCGGGCTGTTCGGCGTCTTCGCCGAGGCGATGCAGCCGTTCAGGGACTTGCTGGGGATTCCCGAGGACGTCGCCGTGACGTGTTGCATCACGCTCGGCAAGCCCCGCGACGACTCCAGCTGGGACAACGTCACCAGTCGACTGACGCAGGCGCGCAAGCCGGTGGACGCCCTCGTCCACTGGGAACGCTGGGGCTGAGACCTAGGGCGTCCGAATCTTCGATACCACCTGCTGCTGGTGGTAGCCAGGGTTCTCGCCCGTTGCGTTGTACGTGGCGACGGACGACGTGTACGTGAAGCCGCCGCGGATGTCCACTCCGAAGTAGTCGCCGATGAAGCCGCCGCTCCGGCAGATGCACTCAGGCCGCGGGGAAGACAGCTGTGGATCCCATGTCTGCGGTGACAATCTGATGTTGTGGCCGAGCGGTCGCAGCGCGGCCGTGTAGAACTGCACCGCGGTGTTGATGCAGTAGTTCGCGCGTCCGTACGGCGCGCGTGGGTCGAACAGCAGCCCGGCGATCGTCGCCTCGGCCGTGTCGCGCGCGGGGCAGTCGAGCCGCCGGTCGTAGAACGCAACGGCGACGCGGCCGTTCGGGGCGACGCCGATGCCTGGTTCCAGCGCCTCGCCGTCGCCTTGGCTGTCGTCCACGTGCACCGGCCGGCGCCAGTGCCGGCCGCCGTCGAACGACGCCCGCAGGAACAGCCGGGTGAGACCGTCCACCGAATCCTCGTAGACCGCGTATACCGGGTAGAAGCGGCCGACCTTGCGCAGGCCGACGTTGAACGCCTCACCGAACGCGGCGCGAAACGTCGTCCCCCGGTAGCCGTCGACCTCGTGCCGGACGATCACGCGGCGCTTCGCCCACGTGCGGCCGCCGTCTCGCGACGACGTAAACGACATCGTGTACGCAGCGCCGACGCCGCGCGTGCTCGACATCGCCAGCCACACGCGTCCGTCCGGAGTGACGCGCGGCAGCGACCCGTTATCGCCGATGGGGCGCGCCTGCTCGAGCACGCGCCTGGGCGCGGACCAGTTCGTGTGCGTGCCGTTCCGCCGCGCGTCCGCGTACGAGACGTAGATACGCAACCCGGCATCGCTCGTGCCGATCGCCCATGAGACGTACACCCGGCCGAAATGCCTGCTGCGCCGGTTCGTGTCGATCGCGATCCACTGCTTGTCGAACACGGCCGCACCTCGGAACGGGGTCCGTGCGACGAAATCGAGCGCCCCGTTGCGCACGACGTTCCACGACGCCGGCGCGGCCGCGCCGCGCGGCCGGACGGCGACGGCCATCACCGAACGCGGCAGCGAGGGGTTCACGTCCGGCGACAGGAAGAAGTGCTCGCCGGTCCGCAGGTACGTGAACATGTACGGGAGGACGACGGCGTAGAAGTTGCCCCACGGGTCGAAAGCACCGGCGGGATCGGAGTTGTCCGTCCATCCCTCGTAGCCGGGGATGTGGCCCTGCTGCGGCCACGTCGCGCCGCCGTCGTACGACTCGTAGAAGCCGGTCAGGTGGTTGTAGCCCTCGGCGTTGACGAACCATTTGCTGACACCGATCAGATGCTGGGGGTTCGTCGGGTCGACGTGCAGGTCCGACTCCGAGAAGTCCTTCGCCCGTAGCGGCGGGTTCGCGACGTTCTGGGTC
>JBJMJL010000048.1:0-11680 GCA_045806365.1 Gaiellaceae bacterium | reverse complement strand
CGCGAAGTGCGTCTTCACGCGCGCCGGCCTGTAGTCGGGGCCGAGGCGCAGGTCGGAGGTGATCGCGTTCGGGGCGACGACCTTGCCGGGATTCATCTGCCAGTCGGGGTCCCAGAGCGCCTTGAACTCGCGGAAGCCGCCGACCAGACGATCGCCGAACATCTTCGGCAGGAGCTCGGCGCGCGACTGTCCGTCGCCGTGCTCGCCTGACAGCGAGCCGCCGAGCTCGAGCACGAGGTCGGACGCCTCGTCGAGGAACGAACGGAACTTCCTGATGCCGGGCTCGCTCTTCAGATCGAAGTTCCAGCGCGCATGCACGCAGCCCTGGCCGTAGTGGCCGTAGAGCGCGCTGTCGTAGCCGTACTTCTTCGCGAGCTTGCGCAACCGCCGCAGGTAGGTGCCGAGCTGTTCCGGCGGCACGGCCGAGTCTTCCCAGCCTTCGTACGTGTCGGGCTTGCCGGGAATGAACGCGGTCGCGCCGAGGCCGGCCTCGCGCACTGCCCAGACGTGCTGCTCGTGCTCGGGATCGTCGAAGAGCTTGATCCCCGCGGGCGGGTTCGCGCCGCGTTTCAGCTCGCGGATCAGGTCGTGGGCCTTGGCGTCAGCCTCCTCCTTGTCGTCACCGCCGAACTCGACTACGAGCCAGCCCTGTCCGTCGGGCATCAGCTCGACGTCCTCCGGGTGCATGCCGACGGCCTTCATGTCCTCGACCAGGACGTGGTCGAGGCCTTCGAGCCCCGTCGGCTTGTGCTCCAGGACCTGCATCACGTGGTCGGCCGCGTCGTACTCGCTGTGCCAGCCGAGCACGAGCAGCGACTTGTGCCTCGGCGACGGGATCAGGTGCACCGTCGCCTCGAGGATCGTGACGCACGTGCCTTCGGTGCCGGTCAGCGCGGCGGCGACGTCGAAGCCCTTCTCGGGGAGCAGGTCGTCGAGGTTGTAGCCCGACACCCGTCGCGGGATGTCCGGATAGCGCTCGCGGATGAGCGGCGCGTAGCGGTCGCGCAGCTCGGCGAGTTGCGCGTCGATCTGCGCGTCGCCGGATGTGCCTTTGCCGACGCGTAGCCGGCGCCCGTCGTAGAGCAGCACTTCGAGCTCGTGCACGTTGTCCGACATGCGCGGGCCGGGGCCGTTCCACGCGGCCATCACCGAGCGCACGCCGCAGGAGTTGTTGCCGATCATGCCGCCGAGCGTGCAGTGGTCGTGTGTCGACGGGTCAGGTCCGAACGTCAGCTGGTACTGGTCTTCCGCGGGTTGGCGCAGGTGATCGAGGATCAACCCCGGCTGCACGCGGGCGAGCCTCTGATGCGGGTCGACCTCGAGCGCCTGGTTCATGTACTTCGAGAAGTCGAGGACGACGGCGACGTTGCAGCACTGGCCCGCGAGGCTCGTGCCGCCGCCCCTTGGCAGGATCGGCGCCCGGTGCTCGCGGCAGACGCGCACGGTCTCGACGACGTCGTCGACGGTCCGCGGGATGACGACGCCGATCGGAAGCATGCGGTAGTTCGAGCCGCCCGTCGAGTAGATGGCGCGGTCGCCGGCGGTGAAGCGGATCTCAGCCTCGGTCGAGCGGCGCAGCTCGTGCTCGAGCGAGCGGACGTCGACCTCCTCGGTCGCGACGGGCGGCGTCTTCGCGTGCGTGTCGGGTTTGGCCGGGACCTTCACTTCAACGACAGGGCGTGTCCCGCGCGCGAGCGGTCGGGCCGCAGCGCGCCGTTCTCGGGCGTCAGCACGCCTGCGAAGACCTCGCTCTCGACGCGAACGTGGTCGTGGAAGTACTCGATGTGGCGGAAGTGCGGTACTCCGCAGCAGACGTGCGCGCTCGCCTGCGGCGCGCAATGCGCAGAGATCTCGAGCCCGTACTGCTCGGCGAGCGCGGCAGCGTGCAGGAAGCCTGTGTAGCCGCCGCAGCGCGTGACGTCGACCTGCAGGCAGTCGACCGCGCCGCCTTCGAGCAGGTTGCGGAAGTCGGCCGGGACGAACGCGTACTCGCCGGCGGCGATATCCAGCGCGGCCCGCTCGCGCACGTAGCGCAGGCCGGCGGGATCGGCTGAGCTGACCGGCTCCTCGAACCAGGTCACGCCCCACTCTCGCTCGTAACGTCGCGCCCAGTCGACGGCGTCGTCGCGATTGAAGGCGCCGTTTGCGTCGACGAAGAGCTCCGTCGCATCGCCAATTGCGCGGCGTGCCGCGTCGAGGCGGGCCGGATCGTCATCCGGCGAGCGGCCGACCTTCATCTTGACGCGTGGGATTCCCTCCGCGACCCAGCCGGCGAGCTGGTCGGCGACCTGCTCGGGCGAATACGAGGTGAAACCGCCGCTGCCGTAGACCGCCGCCTCGTCGCGCACGCCCCCGAGGACGTCGACGAGCGGCTGGTCGAGCAGCCGCGCCTTCAGGTCCCACAGAGCGATGTCCACGGCGGACAACGCCATGAAGCCCATGCCCGGCCGCCCGACATTCCGCAGCAAATCCCCCATTTCGTGCCAGACATGGGACATGTCCTCCGCGAGGTCGAGGCCGCAGACTGCGGGCGCGAGCTTGTCCTCGATCAGCCGCGTGGCGGCGTCGTGCGTGTACGTGTACCCGAGCCCAACGGCGTCGCCAGAGCGCACCTGCACGACGACGATCGTCGTGTCGTGCCACTCGAGCGTCCCGTCCGATTCCGGCGCGTCCGTCGGAATCGTCCGGGCGAAGGCCTCGACGCTATCGACCGGGAAGGAACTCGAGAATCTTCTCTTTGAAGGCCTGAGTGATAACACCGCGCGCTTCGGGGTCTCCCTTGCGCATCGCCTTCGCGAACGACCGAGCCTGCTCGACGCGGATGTGCGGCGGCAGCGGCGGCACGTTCGGATCGCACACCGCGTCGATCACGAACGGGCGGTCCGCCTCGAAGGCCTGCCGCCACGCGTCGCCGATGTCCTCGGGCTGCTCGATGCGAATACCGCTCAGCCCGATCAGCTCGGCGAACTCCGCGTAACGCACGTCCGGAATGCGCTGCGTCATCGGATTCATCGGGTCGCCCGTGAGCGCGCGCTGCTCCCACGTCACCTGGTTCAGGTCGCGGTTGTTCAGCACGAGCACCACCAGCCGCGGATCGGCCCACTCCTTGTAGTACTTCTTCGCCGTGATCAGCTCGGCCATGCCGTTCATCTGCATGGCCCCGTCGCCAACGAGTGCCACGGCGGGACGGTTCGGATGACAGAACTTCGCCGCGATTGCATACGGCACGCCCGGCCCCATCGTCGCCAGCGTTCCGGACAGCGACGCCATGTGTCCGCGCCCGAGCTTGAGGTCGCGTGCGTACCAGTTCGCCGCCGAGCCGGAGTCGGCCGAGATGATCGCGTCGTCCGGCAGGTGGTTGTTCAGCTCCCAGAAGAGGCGCTGCGGGTTGATCGGGTCCGCCGCCTGCAGCGCGCGCTCCTCCAGCAGCCGCCACCACTCGTGGATCTCTTCCTCGAGATGGTCGCGCCACGAGCGATCTTCCTTGCGCTCGAGCAAGGGGATCAGCTGCCGCAGCGTCTCCCGCGCGTCGCCGACGAGCGCGCACTCCATCGGATAGCGGATCGAGAGCATCCGTCCGTCGAGGTCGATCTGCACGCCGCGCGCCTGGCCGGGCTTCGGCAGCCACTCGGAGTACGGGAACGACGAGCCGACCATCAGCAGCGTGTCGCACCCGTTCATCAGCGTCCAGCTCGGCTTCGTCCCGAGCAGGCCGATCGAGCCCGTCACGAACGGGAGGTCGTCGGGGACGACCGTCTTGCCGAGCAGCGCCTTCGCGAGCCCCGCGCCCAGCGTCTCGGCCGTCTCGATCACCTCGTCGGTCGCGCCAAGCGCACCCTGACCGACGAGCATCGCGACCTTCTCGCCGGAGTTGAGGATGTCCGCGGCCTGCCTCAGCTGCCCTTCGGGCGGAGTCACACGCGGACGCGCATAGCCCGGTGCCGACACCACCGCCCCGTGCTCCCGCGGCGGCTGCTCCTGCGCCTTCTCCTCCGCGAGGTCGTTGGGGATGATCAGCGCCGTGACCGTGCGCTGGTCGAGCGCGATGCGGTGTGCGCGATCGACGAGGTGGCGCACCTGCGTCGCGTCAGTCGCCATCTGCACGTACTCGTTTGCTACGTCCTTGAACAGGCTGACGAGATCGACCTCCTGCTGGTAGCTGCCGCCGAGCCCCATGCGCGACTGCTGGCCCACGATCGCCAGCACCGGCTGATGGTCGAGCTTCGCGTCGTACAAGCCGTTCAGCAGGTGGATCGCGCCCGGGCCCGACGTCGCCAGGCAGACGCCGACCTCGCCGGTCCACTTCGCGTGTGCGCACGCCATGAACGCGGCCTGCTCCTCGTGCCGCACCTGAACGAACTTGAGCTTGTCCTTGAAGCGCTCGAGGGCGCCGACGATCGCATTGATCCCGTCGCCGGGATACCCGTAGACACGCTGCACGCCGTTCTCGACGAGCCGCTCCAACAGGAAATCTGCGGTCAGCTTGGCCATGGGTATGTGGTGCCCGGGGCCTCCGCCACCTCAAACGTCACATCGTCTCGAGGGATGCCGTGCGCCGGCTCTCGTACTCGAAAAAGCGCAGCAGCAGGAGCCCGGCGGCCGCGTACACCACGCCGATCGTGAGCTCGAGCCCGAGCTCACGGCCGATGGTTTGCGCGCGTGCGCCCGCGATCCCGTGGCGCAGGGGCAGGCCGGCGCCGAGCGTCTGCAGCCAGTCGGGCAGGCGCGCGACCGGCACATTGGCGCCCGAGACGAGCAGCAGGATCGGGACGAAGATCCACCCGGTGACAACCGCGTTGCGCACGCGCAGGCTCAGCGCGCCCACGCACAACCCGAGCGCGGCGCACGAGAACGCGCAGACGAGGATGATCAGCGCCAGCCGCGGAACACTCCCGACGTGCACGTCCAGGATCAGCGCGCCGCAGGCGAGGCAGAACGCCGAGACGACGAAGCCGTTGAGAATCGCCGGCAGCGCGCGCCCGAGGAAGAGCGCGACGCGACTCGCAGGTGACACGAGCAGCATGCCGAGCGTCTTCGTCGCGCGCTCGCCGGAGATCGAGCCTCCCATGCCCAACAGCCCGGGCAGCGCAACCGCGAGCAGGGCGTTGCCGACGACGAAGAAACGGTCGTTCGCCACGCCGGTCGTGCGGCCGAGGTACGCGAAGAAGAGCAGCTGGAAGAGCGGCGCGACGACGAACATCGGGATCGCGACCCACGGCGTCAGCCAGCCGAAGAGCGCGCGATAGCTCGTCATGCCGCCGCGGAAGAAGACGCGCAGCGACGTCACGTCAGCGCGAGCGTCGCGCGCTCGCGTGCAAGCCGCTCGAACACGCGCAGACAAAGGACGGCGAGCACCGCGTAGCAGACGCTCAGCGCCAGGCACATCCCGATCGCGCGGAGCGGCGCGCCGCCCACGGTGGACTCGCGGATCGCGCGCATCCCCCACGTCGGCGCCAGCACCCAGGAAATCGGCGCGACCCAGCCGGGGAGCACCGAGAGCGGCACGAGCAGGCCGGTCACAAGCCAGACGGGATACTCGAACGAGGCGCCGAGGAAGAGCGCGGCACGGTAGAGGACGAGCGTCGACGCCAGGATCAGGCCGAGCATCCCGATCGCGACGATCGCCACCGGCAGCGAGAGAGCGAACAGCGCCGGATGCTCGAAGTGCAACGGAATGTCGAACAGCACTCGTCCCCACACGAGCGTGGCGACGAGCGCGTACACGCCGATCGCCGACGTTGCGATCGTGATCGGCGCGAGCAGCGCCGCAAACGGCACCGGAGCGGCGACGAGCAGCTCGAGCGTCCCGAGCTTCCGCTGCAGCTCGATCGCGCCGCCGGAGCTGAATGCCACCGAGGACCAGATCGCCATCACGGTGGCGCCCAGCGACGCGGTCAGCAAGACGTCGGGGTCGCTCTCCGCGCCGAACATGTAGTAGGCGATCGTCGCGTAGATGATCGGCCACACTGTCATCGCGACGAGCTCGGACACCGAGCGCGACAGCTGCACGAAGTGGACGCGCAGGCCGCTGACGAGCAGGCGGATCACGCCGAGCCGACCAGGTCGACATAGGCGTCCTCGAGCGTCGGCGATCGCGGCACGACCTTGCCGACGCGTGCGTCGCCAAGCTCCCGTAGCAGCGGCTGCACGAGCTCGGCGCCGCGTGACGACTGCACGAGGATCACCTGCGCCTGGTCGCGCCGCTCGACCGACACGGACGTGACGCCGGCGACGGAGCGCAGCTGCTCGATCATCGCGTCGCTCACCCCGAACACCTCGATCTCCACGACTGTGCGATCGGCAATGCGCTCCTTCAGGTCCGCCGGCGTCCCGGTCGCGAGGATCTGCCCGCCGGCGATGACGGCGATCCGTTGGCAGAGCTCGTCCGCCTCGAACATGTAGTGCGTCGTCAGCAGAATCGTCGTGCCGGACTCGTGCAGTCGCGCGATCGTCCGACGCAGCTCGCGGGCGCCGACCGGATCGAGCCCCATCGTCGGCTCGTCGAGGAAGAGCACCGGCGGGTCGTGCAGCAGGCCGCGCGCGATATGCAGGCGTTGTCGCATTCCCCGCGAGTACCTCTCGACCCGTTCCCGCTCGCGCCCTTTGAGCCCGACCAGCTCGAGCAGCTCGTCGATGCGGGCGCGCTGCGTGCGCGCCGGCAGACGGTAGACGTCGGCAAAGTAGCGCAGGTTGTCGAGCGCCGACAGGCGGTCGTAGAGCCCTTTGTCGCCGCCGAAGACGTAGCCGATCCGCCGCCGCACCTCGTTCGCCTGCCGCGCGACGTCGAAGCCGAGCACGCGCGCCGTTCCCGACGACGGCAGCAGCAGCGTCGTCAGGACCTTGATCGTCGTCGTCTTCCCCGCGCCGTTCGGCCCGAGCAGCCCGAACAGCTCGCCGCGCTCGATCGAGAACGTGATCCCCTGCAAAGCCTCCAGCGAGCGGTAGCTCCGCCTGAGCTCGACGACATCGACCGCCACGCGGGGATGCTACGGCGGCGGGACGCCGGAGCGGCGCGTGGCCGCTCCGGCGCTACCGACGTTCAGTGCGCGAAGGCGAACTGGTGCGTGTGGACGTACCGCTCGACCTCCGCGCCGAGGTTCTTGGCCTGCATATCCGGGGTCCGGTAGTGGATCCCGGCCCAGATGCGTGCCTCGAGGACCTCGTTGGTCAGGTCGGAGAAGCGATGGAACACGCGCTGCTCGCCGGGGAACCGGCTGCTCGTCGCGTAGAACGTCATCTCGTCGGTTCCGAAGAACGACGCGAGCGCGGACATGCTCGAGCTCGCATACGCCGTGGCCCCCGACGGATGGTCCGGATATGGCGGGGTAATCAGCGCCGGGCCAACACCGGCGGTCGCCGCCGGCAGCGACGAATCGAACAGCGGCGTCCAGGTCGGGTCCGCGACGGTCGCCGGATTGCCGTCCATGTCCGCGTGTCGGATCGCCGTGATCGGCCGCCAGAAGTTCCAGACGTATTTGTCGTGCCATGTGTTGATCAGCGCATCCGCCGCGCTCAGGTCGAGCACGGCGAACAGCCGCGCGCTGTCGGTCACGTCGAGGGACAGCTGGTCCACGAACCGGCGGGCGATCGCGTTGTAGTTCACGCCGGGATTCGACTGCCAGAACGCCGCCGCGTGCGTCTCCCCCGGCATACGCACCGCGCTGTCGATCTTGCCGATCCTCTTGACTTCGTTGAGGTCCTCCGCGTAGGCAGCACTGTCGAGCGGATACGGCCCTGCCGTACGGAACTGCGTCGCGCTCTCCACGATGAACGGCTTCGCGTTGCCGACCCACGGGGTCGGATCGCAGAGCGCAACTCCACCCGCGCCGAGCGGTTGCCACACGCCGGGCAGGCCGCTGCCGAACGTGCAGCCGATGAACGTGCGGCCGTCATGGCCCTCGGCGAGCATCGCGGCGGCGGCCATCTCTCCGACCTCGACGCCCTGGTCTTTCGCAGCGCCGTTCGTGACCGCGGCGAGCGAGTTCGCATACGCCGTCTGCAGCGACGCGGACGGGAACAGCGTGTACAGCACGCGAAACGCTGCGGTCGCAGCCGCTGCGTCGACTGACGCTTTCGGGAAGCTGCGATCGACGAGGTACGGCTTCCCGTGTCGGTCGGCCGCGTTGACCGCTCCGTACACGGCGCCTTGCACCATCGCCAGGAAGACGCTGGTTGCAGGCGGCGCCGACGTGATCGGCGGCTGCGAGGTCACCGTACTGACGGCGAGCTCGTTCCACTTCGTCACTTCGTTGGCCTGCGCCACCGCCGGAACGGCGAGCGCAAGGGCTGCGCCTAAGACGGCCAGCCGACCAAATCGTGCAGCTTTCATGTCCTGCCTCCCTGCCCCCCGGTCATTTCAGTGGTTACAAGACGACCCTACGACGGGGTGTCTTCCGCGTCTAGGGGCGAAGCACGGCGCGCCGCGGGCCGGCGAGGAAGCCGGCCTCGAGCAGCAGCGGGAAGATCGCCGTCTCGCTGATGGGCTCGCCGTCGAATCGCTCGACGGCCAAGCGCTTTGCGCCGCCCTTCAGCACGTACTCGACAAGTGCGGTCAATGCGATGCGCAACCACTCCTCTTCCGGTTCGCGAAGCGGGACGAGCGAGCGTCCGCCGCGTTCCACGAACAATGCGGCCTCGCCGCCGAGCAGCACGACGTGCGCGCCCGCAACACGCGCCGCGCGCGCCCCCGCACGCTTCGGCCACGGTAGCGCGGCACCATAGGGTTGGGCCGGGTCGGCCGCTGCAAGCACGAGCGGTTCGGGCTCCTCGTCCTCGCGCGGACGCAGCTCGCGCAAGCGCTCGACCGCGCCCGGCACTGCAAACTGCGCCCCGCCGAGCCCTTCGACGAAGTAGCCGCGTCGACACGCGCCGAGCGTCTCGAGCGCGCGCAGCTGTCCGTAAACGGCGCCGTAGCCGCCGGGGATGCCTTCGCCGCGGACGCCGTCGCGCGTGACGATGCCCTGCCGCTCGAGCAGCAGCTCCGCGAGCGCGCGCGGATCGGGGCGGCCGGGAAAGAGCCGGTCGGTGAGCGACCAGCGTCCCTGCGTCGCGGTGATGCCTGCGGCGCGCTGGCGCGAGAAGCGGCGCGGGCGAGCGCGCTGCGGCTTGGGAGCCTGATAGCGGCGGCCTGCACGTAACGGCGTCCAGGCGTCGTTCGTCACCTCGCCCGCCCAGACGAGATCCCACAGAGCCGGGAGTGCAACCTCCGGGTCGAGCTCCATGTCTGCGACGAGGTCGTGCCAGAACGCGGCGCTGCGACCGAGCGCCGTGCGAATCGCGTCGGGCGCGTCGCCTTCGGGCGGCGGCGCGGCGGCGGGACGGCCGAGTGCCGGCGCATCGTCGCGGAAATAGACCGCCACACGGTCGAGCCCGGCGCCGACCCACACGACCTCTCCCGAGGCGCACAGCTGGTCGAGCTGGCCGGCGTTGAAGCCGGGCACTCGGCGCGGCAGCACCTCGGACTCCCACAACGTCACGGCGAGCGACAGCCCCTGGAGGGGGACGAGCGCCTCGCGCAACGTCGCGCGCCGGTCGATGCCGTGCCAGCTCGACAGGAAGCGTCCCAGCGCGGCCTGTTCGGTCGGCTCGACTTCCTTGCGCAGCGCGGCGAGCGACGCGCGCCGCAGGCGGCGCAAGACGTCAGGGTCACACCACTCGCGTTCGGTGCCGCCCGGACGCAGCTCGCCGCGCACGAGCTTCTCCTCGCGCTCGAGTGAGTGCAGCAGCGGCTCCACGTCTCGGCCGAACCGCTCGTTCGCTTCCGCGGTCGTGAACGGGCCGCGTCCGCGCGCATAGCGCGACACGAGCTGCTCGAGCGCGTCGGACGCGCCTTCGAGGAAGACCTCAGGGAGCCCACCCGGCGGCATCACGCCGACGGCGTCGCGATAGCGACCGGCGTCCTCCGCCGCGATCAGACGTTGTTCGCCTGCAAAGCGCACGAGCAATGCGCGGCGCTCGCGCAGGAGCGTCTGCGCGAAGCCGTCGTCGTACTCGCCTTCGCGCAGATCGCCGCGCAGCCGCAGCTGGTCGTGCAGCTGGTCGGCGTTGCGCGGCGCACCGCGCAGCTGCGCTTCGACTTCATCGACGGCGTCGGCGTCGAGCAGGTCGCGCAGCTCCTCCTGGCCGAGCAGCTCGCGCAGAAGGTCGCGGTCGAGCGACAGCGCCTGCGCACGGCGTTCCGCCGGCGGCGTGTCGTCCTCGTACATGTACGTCGCGATGTAGTCGAACAGGAGCGAGGCCGAGTACGGCGATGCAGTCGCCGTCTCCACGTCGACGAGGTCGAGCTCGCGCGTCCGCAGCCCCGTCAGCAGCCGCTTCAGGCCAGGCAGGTCGAAGACGTCCTGCAGGCACTCTCGGTACGTCTCGAGGATGACGGGGAACGAGCCGTAGCGCCGCGCGACCTGCAGCAGTCCCTGCGCCTTCAGGCGCTGCTGCCACAGCGGCGTGCGCTGATCCGGCCGGCGGCGCGGGATCAGGAGGGCACGCGCCGCGTTCTCGCGGAAGCGCGCGCCGAAGAGCGCGCTTTGCCCCACTTCTTGCACGACGAGGTCCTCGATCTCGTCGGGCGAGATGAGGATGTCGTCGGTCGGCGGCGGTGAGTCCGCGTCCGGAAGGTGTAGCGCGATGCCGTCGTCCGACCAGATCGACTGCACCTCGAGCCCCAGTGACTCGCGAAAGCGTGCACCGAGCGCGAGCGCCCACGGCGCGTGCACGCGCGCGCCGAACGGCGTCAGGATGCAGAGCCGCCAGTCGCCGATCTCGTCGCGGAAGCGCTCGACGACGACGGTGCGATCGGACGGAATCGCGCCGGTTGCGGCCGCCTGCTCGTTCAGGAAGGTGACGAGGTTGCGCGCGGCACGCTCGTCGAGGCGGTGCTCTTCCTGGAGACGCGCGAGCGCCTTCGGCTCGGACAGGGCAACGAGCTCGCGGGAGGTACGGCCGATCGCCTCGCCGAGCTCGAACGGGCGGCCGACACCCTCGCCCTTCCAGAACGGCACCGCTCCCGGCACACCCGGTGCGGGCGACACGAGCACGCGGTCGCGCGTGATCTCCTCGATCCTCCAGGTCGAGGCGCCGAGCAGGAACGTCTGGCCGGCGCGCGCCTCGTAGACCATCTCCTCGTCGAGCTCGCCGACGCGCCCGCCGCCGTCGACCAGATGGACGCCGAAGAGACCGCGATCGGGAATCGTTCCGGCGTTCGTCACGGCGAGCCGGCGCACGCCCTCGCGGCCGCGGACGACCCCGGCCGTACGGTCCCAGACGATGCGCGGCCGGAGCTCGGCGAACTCGTCGGACGGGTAGCGGCCGGCGAGCATGTCGAGGACGTTCTCGAGCTGCGCGCGCGAGAGGTCCGCGAACGGGTAGGCACCGCGCACGAGCTCGTGCAGCTCGTCCACGGTGATCTCCTCGTCGGCAGCGATCGCGACGATCTGCTGCGCGAGCACGTCGAGGGGGTTGCGCGGGATGACCGTCTCCTCGATCGCACCCTCGAGCATCCGCTTGGCGACGACGGCGGACTCGAGCAGGTCGGCGCGGAACTTCGGGAAGATGCGCCCCTTCGAGACGGCCCCGAGCTCGTGGCCCGCGCGGCCGACCCGCTGCCGGCCGCGCGCGACGGACTTCGGCGACTCGACCTGCAGCACCAGGTCGACAGCGCCCATGTCGATGCCGAGCTCGAGCG
>JBJMJL010000047.1:0-4657 GCA_045806365.1 Gaiellaceae bacterium | reverse complement strand
AGGCCCTGGAAGACGCGGAGGAAGACCTCCTGCGTCAGATCCTCGGCCAGCGAGCGGTCGCCGACGAGGCGCAGAACGTAGTTGAAGACAGGGACCTGATAGGCGCGGACAATGAGCGAAAACGCCCGCTCGTCGCCTTTTTGAGCCTTCCGCAGAACGCCAAAATCGGGTTGCTGAAGCGCCAAGGTGCCGGAGTATAGCCCGGATTAATCCGGGATCGTTAGGCCTTTTCGGGGCATTTGTAAGGGTTGGTCGAAACCAAGAAACCCCAGCACAGTAGGAGCTAAATCGGCCAACTCACCGGTGTCGCGAAGCGTCACTTCGGGGTCGGTCACGAGCAGCGGGACGGGGTTCGTCGTATGCGCTGTATGTGGGCTCTTCCCGTCGGCCTCGAGCATCTGCTCGGCGTTTCCGTGGTCGGCGGTAATGAGCGACACGCCGCCCTTGCGTTCCACTGCAGCGGTCACCTCTCCCAGGCAAGCGTCCACGGTCTCCACCGCTTTCACCGCGGCCGGAATGGATCCTGTGTGGCCGACCATGTCGGGATTGGCGAAGTTGACCACGGCGAACGCGTAGCCGTCGCGGTCGAGCTCGTCCACGAAACGTGCAGCGACCTCGGCAGCCGACATCTCGGGCTTGTGGTCGTAGCTCGGGACATCGCGCGGCGAGGGAACGAGGATGCGGGTCTCTCCGGCCCACTCCGCCTCGCGCCCGCCGTTGAAGAAGTACGTGACGTGCGCGTACTTCTCCGTCTCTGCGGCGTGCAGCTGCCGCACGTCGTGCCCGGCGAGCACCTCAGCCAGCGTCTCGTGGACCTCCCGCTCGGAAAAGGCGACCGGGACATCGAGGTTCGCCGCGTACCTCGTCATGGTGGTGATATCGGCGCCTGCCTCGACCAGCTTCATCACCAATTGGCGTGCTCGATCAGGCCGGAAGTTGAAGAAGATCGCGCTGTCGTGCGCGGGGTCGAACCGGGGCCGGCCCGTGACCACGACGGGCTCGATGAACTCATCCGTGACACCTCGCTCGTAACTACGCCGCACCGCGTCGAGCGGATCGCTCGCCTGCTCCCCCGCGCCGTGCACGATCGCGTCGAGTGCACGGCGGGTGCGGTCCCAGCGCTGGTCGCGGTCCATTGCGTAGTAGCGGCCGGCGACGGTGGCGATCCGCTCAGCCGGCAGCTCGGCGAGATCCTGGAGAGCGGAGTGCGGCGAGACGTCCCTGCCGTCCGTGAACGCGTGAATCCATGTCTTCTCCGGCGCGAACCGGAGGAGCGCCCGGAGATGGTCGATGTGGGAGTGCACTCCCCCAGAGGAGACGAGCCCGAGCAGATGCGTGCGCTCGCCTCGTTCGAACGCCGCCTCGAGCGCAGGATTGTCGAAGAACGAACCGTCCTCGATCGACTTGTTCACGCGCATGAGGTCCTGAAAGAGCACGCGGCCCGATCCGATCGTCAGGTGGCCGACTTCCGAGTTGCCCATTTGGCCGTGCGGGAGGCCGACGGCTTCTCCCGAGGCGTCGAGCGTCGTGTGCGGGTACGTGCGCCAGAGCCGGTCGAAGTTCGGCGTCTGCGCGAGCTCGACGGCATTACCGGGTCCCGCCGGAGCGCAGCCCCAGCCGTCGAGAATGACGAGTGCTACGAGCGGATAGCTGCGCGGCAAATCGCTGTGAACGAGTCGAGCTCGAGGGACGCGCCGCCGACGAGCGCGCCGTCGACGGCCGGCTGCGCGAGCAGCTCGCCGGCGTTGTCCGGCTTCACCGAGCCGCCGTAGAGGACGGGAACGTCGAGCAGTGACTTCAGGAACGCGTGTGCATCGCGCGCGGTCTCGGGTGTCGCCGTCTTCCCGGTGCCGATCGCCCAGACGGGCTCGTAGGCGAGGACGAGGTTGTCGTCGGCCTCGAGCACCGAGACCTGCCGTCGCAGGACGTCCTCCGTATCGCCGCTTTCGCGCTCCTGCTCCGTCTCACCGACGCAGGCGATCACGAACAGGCCCGCGTTCAGAGCGGCGTCGACTCGCTTCGCCACTGTCTCGTCGGTCTCGCCGAAGTACTGGCGTCGCTCCGAATGGCCGACGATTGCGCCGTAGGCACCGAGCTCGCGCAGCATTTGCGCGGATACCTCCCCGGTATAGGCGCCTTCGGTTTCCCAGTGCACGTTCTGCGCGGCGACGGCGATCTCGGTACCGGCGAGGAGCTGAACCGCGACGGCGAGCGAAACGTACGGCGGACACACGACGACGTCGACGCCGGCGAGCTCCTGCTCGCGCAGCGCAAGACAGAACTCGGCCGTCTCGGCCGGTGTCTTGTACATCTTCCAGTTGCCTGCGATCAGCACCTATGTCTCCGGAATGACGGTGACACCGGGGAGCTCCTTGCCCTCGAGCAGCTCCAGCGCGGCGCCTCCGCCCGTCGACAACCATGACACCTCGTCGTCGAGGCCGAGCTCGTTCAGCGCACGGGCGGAATCCGCCCCGCCGACGACCGAGTACGCGTCGGCCTTCGCGACCGCCTCGGCGACGGCCTTCGTTCCTTCGCCGAATGCCGGCCACTCGAAGACGCCCATCGGCCCGTTCCAGAAGATCGTGCGCGCCTCGCCGATGTGGCGCGCGAACGTTTCCCGCGTCTGGGGTCCGATGTCGAGGCCGAGCCACCCGTCTGGAAGAGAGTCGTACGCAGTCACTCTCGTCTCCGCGTGTGCGTCGAACGTGTCCGCCGCCACGACGTCGGTTGGCAACACGACGTCGAACGGAAGGGGATTCTCGTCACGGAGCTGTTCCGCCATTTTCCCGCCGACGAGCACGGTGTCCGCCTTGCCGCCGAGGTTCTGCAGGACGCCCAGCTTGTCGTCGACCTTGGCGCCGCCCGAGATCAGCACGAACGGATGCTCGACGTCACCGAGGAGCTTGCCGAGCTCGGTCAGCTCGCGCTCGAGGAGCAGGCCCGCGTACGCGGGGAGCAGCTGAGCGACGCCGACGGTCGACGCGTGGGCGCGGTGCACAGACCCGAATGCGTCCTCGACAAAGAGGTCGCTGCCGTCCGCCAGTTCCTGCGCGAACGCCGGGTCGTTCTTTGTCTCGCCGGCGTGGAAGCGCGTGTTCTCGAGCAGGTCGACCCGCTCGTCGGACAGCAGCTCGTGAACTCTCGCGGCAACGGGTTTCATCGAGAGCTCTGGGTCCTCGCCCTTCGGGCGCCCGAGGTGCGAGCAGACCGTCACGCGCCGCGCATCGGAGTCGAGCAGCAGGCGCAGCGTCGGCAACGAGGCGCGGATGCGCGTGTCGTCGGCGACGCGACCGTCCTCGAGCGGGACGTTAAGGTCGGCGCGGACGAGCACCCGCTTGCCGGCGATGTCGGCTTCGCGCACCGAGCGCGGCCGGTGCACTTACGCCGCGACGGACGCAGGTATGTCGGCGGCGATCTTGGCCACGACGTCGACGAGCCGGCAGCTGTAACCCCATTCGTTGTCGTACCAGCCGAAGACCTTCGCCATGGCACCGTTCGCCATCGTCAGCTCGCTGTCGACGATGCACGAGTACTGCGAGTGCACGATGTCGGTCGACACGAGCGGGTCGTCCGCGTAGCGGAGGATCCCTTCGAGCGGCCCGCTCGCCGCTTCGCGGTAGGCGGCATTGATCTCGTCGATGCTCGCCTCTCGTCCCAACCGGACGACGAGATCGGTGATCGACCCGGTCGGAACCGGAGCGCGTACGGAGATGCCGTCGACCTTGCCCTTCAGGTCGGGCATGACGAGTCCGATCGCCCTCGCGGCGCCGGTGGACGTCGGGATGAGGTTGATCGCAGCTGCGCGGGCGCGGCGCAGGTCCTTGTGCGGCAGGTCGAGGATCTGCTGGTCATTCGTGTACGCGTGGATGGTCGTCATGAAGCCCTGCTCGACGGTGAACGCGTCGTGCAGCACCTTCGCGAGCGGCGCGACGCAGTTCGTGGTGCACGAGGCGTTCGAGACGATGTGGTGCTGCTCCGGGTCGTACATGTCATCGTTCACTCCGAGGACGATCGTCACGTCGGGATCGGTGGCCGGTGCCGAGATGACGACCTTCTTCGCGCCGGCGTCCAGGTGCTTCTGCGCGCCGTCGCGGTCCGTGAAGAAGCCGGTGGACTCGATCACGAGGTCGACCTCGAGATCCCGCCAAGGCAGCCCGGCCGGATCCTTCTCCGAGAGGACCTTGAGCTCGGCCTTGCCGGCCTTGATGACGCCGTCGCCGACCTCGACGTCCTCCTCGAGCGCGCCGAGGACGGAGTCGTACTTCAGGAGGTGCCCCATCGTCTTGGCGTCGCCGAGGTCGTTGATGGCGACGATCTCGAAATCGCCGCCGCGCTCCAGCTGGGCGCGGAAGAAATTGCGCCCGATCCGACCGAAACCGTTGATTCCTACGCGTGTCTTCGCCATGCCGCGAGTCTAAAGGAGGCCACGCGGCAGAGGTTCCGCGGCCGCCGGAGCCCCGCACTTGGGGGCTGCCAGCATCGACGGCGCGTGCGACGTCGATTTAGAGGCCGTGCCAGCTTTGCCGGCGCGGCCGTCCGAAGTCCTCCGAGCCGGAGCTCGCGAAACGAACGGCCGGCCGCATCGACGGCGCTTGCGACGTCGATTTAAAAGGCCGCGGCGGCTTTGCCGGCGCCGCCGTCTTGAAACCCTCCGCCC
>JBJMJL010000046.1:0-13668 GCA_045806365.1 Gaiellaceae bacterium | reverse complement strand
GCGAGCGCCCGCGCGCCGTACGCAGCCCGCCGCCCACGCCCACGTGTGTCCGGCACCTGCGACGTCTCGTACCCGAGCTCACCGAGCAGGTCGCCCGCGACCCGCTCGAACGCCGAGACATCCACCGGCGACATCTGCGTGCGCCAGTCGCGCAGCCCCTTCGTCGGCGGCTGCTTGAGCCTCTGCTGGTGCGGCTTCGCCGAGACGTCGACGTTGCCGGCGTAGTCGGCCATCGCGGGCTCGTACTCGAGGCCGGCGAGCTCACAGATGCGCCGCAACGCCGACCCCACGTCGGCGACGAGCTCCTCGTAGCGAACCTCGAGGTACCGCGACCCGACACGGCGGCCCAGGCGCCGAGCGGCTGTGACCTCTGCGCGCCACTGGCAGCCGAAGTCGGCCGGCGTGCGCGGGTGCATCCACGTCTCGGTCACGATCCCGCGCGGCATCGAGAGAAACGACAGCGCGGCGTCGCGCCCGTCTCGGATCAGGTGGACGAACAGCGCGTCGGGAAAGAGCCGCTCCAGCAGGCGCAGGTTCTGCATGTACATCGGCGTCTTGTCGCCCCAGCGCGGCTTGCCGCGCTCCTCCGCGTAGACCGCGTACACCGTCGCGATCGCCGCTCCGACGGGCATCCCGTCGTGTAGGCGCGCCCGCACCTCGTCGAGCGGGACGTCCCAGTCCGTGAGCGTGTCGAGGCGGCGCAGATCGTCCACGAACGCGTCGACATCGACGCGACGCAAATGCCGGTCTGCGAGCTGCGGGACGAAATACGACTCGTCGGGCACCGCCAGCTGCGAGTGACGGTCGAGCATCACGCGCAGCAACGTCGTGCCCGAACGGCGCACGCCGAGAACGAAGAGCGGCGGGCCGCCGGGTGTCAGCGGATGCGCACCGGCGCGGAGCGGTTGCCGGCGAGGTCTTCCGCCTCCAGGACGAGCCGCGTACGGGCGGTCTGGCGCCCGTACCACGGCAGACGCCCGAGCCTCCGCGTCCCGTACGTGTAAACGCGTCGGCGTCCGTTGACGAAGAGCAGGCCGTGTGCCGGCTCGGACGTGCGGTACCTGAAGATCGTCTTGTTCCCGCTCGTATGCATGCCGGCGAGCGCGATCGTCGGCCGCCGCGTGTCGACGCGGATGGGATTGGGCAGATCGATCGTCCGCTGCGCGCGCTGCATGTGCACCACCGGGAAGTAGATGCCGTCGGGGACACCCTTGCCGTCCCAGCTCACGCGCACGACGCCGCGGGGAAACTCGCGGTCGGCGATCGTGACCTCGCGGCCGTCGACGACGATCGCGACGCGCAGGTGATCCGCGCGACGCAGGGCGAACTCGATCCTCGCGGCCTGCGACTCGCACTCGCAGACGGGGGAGAAGACCTTATCGACGCGCGTCTGCGAGATCGGGCTCGGCTCGAGCTTCAGCCGCTGCGTCACCGCGAAAGCCGTCGCCGTCGCCGTCAGCAGGACGAGCGAGAGGACGGTCGGCGCGGTGCGGCTCACGGCGCTGTGATCTTAGGACGAGCCAAACGGCGAACGCCGCGAGACCGAGGCCGACACCGATCGAGATCACGTAGCTGGACTCGGGAACGTTCAGCAGCTTGATCCCGCTGAGGGCGAGCACGCCGGCGAGCCCGAGGCGCAGCGCATCCTGCGGCAGCTGCAGCGTGAAGCGGCTGGAGATCCAGATGCCGGGAATCGACCCGAGCAGCAGCCACGCCGTCGCGTGCAGGTCGACGTTGCCCTGCACGAGGTGCCCGAAGCCGGCCACCCACAGCAGTGCGGCGGCGTGAAAGATGTCCGTGCCGACGATGCGCGCGATCGTCAGCGGATAGACCATCACCATGACCAGGCCGAAGAACGTCCCGCTGCCCACCGACGTCAGACCGACGACGAAGCCGAAGACCGCCCCGATGATCACGGCGCGTACCTTGTCTTTCCGCTGGAGGACGAAGCCCGACTCGCTCGGCTGGACGCCTCGCTTGACGAACGTCTTCAGGACGAGGCCGATCGCACCGAGCAGCAGCGCCGCACCGATCGCGTAGCCCAGCGCGGACTGCACGCTGTCGCCGTATGCGTGCGCGAGCCAGCCGGCGGCGGCGACGCCGAGCAGCGACATCGGGCCCGAGCCGAGGAACATCCACAGCGTCAGATGCGCGTGCACGTTGCCGAGCCGACGGTGACGCACGGCGCCGAACGACTTGAAGATCGCGCCGTGCAGGATGTCCGTGCCGACCGCGTAGGTCGGCTTGAACCCGAAGACGAGCACGAGGATCGGCGTCATCAACGAACCGCCGCCCATCCCCGTCAGACCCACGAGGACGCCGATGAGCAGGCCCGTGAGCGTGAACTGCCAGGTCAAGCCCTGTATGCCTCGATCAAGACCTCGGCCACCTCGGGGCGGGAGAACTCCTCGGGCGGCAGCTCGCCATTGCCGAGCAGCTCGCGCACCTTGGTCCCGGAGAGGAACACATGCTCGCCGGAACCATGCGGACACGTCTTCGCCGAGGCCATCGAGCCGCAGGCCTTGCACCAGAACGAGTGCTCGAAGAACATCGGCTCGATGTCGAGCTCGTGCGGCTCGAACTCGTCGAAGATGAGCTGGGCGTCGTACGTGCCGTAGTAGTCGCCGACGCCGGCGTGGTCACGCCCGACGATGAAGTGCGAGCAGCCGTAGTTCTTTCGGCAGATCGCGTGCCAGATCGCCTCGCGCGGACCCGCGTACCGCATCGCAGCCGGAAACGCGCTCAGCAGCACGCGGTCGCGCGGGTAGTAGCCGTCGAGCAGCACGCGGTAGCACTCGACACGCGTCTCGGCGGGAACGTCGTCCGACTTGGTGTCGCCGACGAGCGGATGGATGAGCAGCCCGTCAACGGTCTCGAGCGCGACTTTCGTCAGGTACTCGTGTGCGCGGTGGATCGGGTTCCGGGTCTGGAAGCCGACGACCCGCTTCCACCCGCGCTCGGCGAAGGCCGCGCGCGTTTCGGCGGGGTCGAGCGCGAGCTCCGCGAACGGCGGCTCTGCGCGCTGGAAGACGGTGACCCGCCCGGCGACGTACAGGGGCTTCTGCGCGTACAGCCGCTCGACGCCCGGATGCTTCGCGTCGGTCGTGCCGAACGCCTGCTGCGCCTCGCGCTCCTTGTCGTACTCGTAGACGTCTTCAACGTCGAGGACGGCGCAGTCCGCGAGGGCGACCCGATCGCCGCGCGGCGCGGCGTCGACGGCGAGGCACACCGGGAGCGTCCACGGCACCCCGCTCGCGAGCCGCATGTTCTCGAGCACGGAGTCGTAGTCCTCGCGTCCCATGAAGCCGGTCAGCGGCGAGAGCGCACCGCTCGCGAGCATGTCGAGATCGGAGAGCTCGCGCGACGTGAGCGCGATGGTCTCGAGCGCATCGAGATCGTCCGGGCGCTCGCCCACGGTCCTGTCGACGAGCTCGCCGCCGTGCGGCGCGATCAGCTTCGCGTCCGTCGCGACGCTCACGCCGTCACCGCTGCCGGAATGAGGCTGCGCTCCTCGAGCAGCTGCAGGATGCGCTGCGCACTTTCGTGCGGCTCCTCGTGCTCGGACTCGATGCGGATCTCCGGATGCTCCGGCGCCTCGTACGGGTCGGACACGCCCGTGAACTCCTTGATCTCGCCCTTGAACGCCTTCTCGTACAGTCCCTTCACGTCACGGCGGGCGCACTCCTCGACGGATGCGTCAACGAAGACCTCGATGAACGTTCCGTTTGTCTCGATCATCGCGCGCGCGCTCTGCCGCGCTTCGCGGTAGGGCGAGATCGCCGAGACGATCACGGCCGCCCCGTGGCGGGTCAGCCGCGACGCCACCCAGCCGATGCGGTCGATGTTGGTGTCGCGGTCCTCCTTCGAGAAGCCGAGGCCCTTGGACAGATGCTCGCGCACCTCGTCGCCGTCGAGCCACTCGACGAGCCGTCCGCGCCGTTCCAGCTCCGGTCGCACGAGCTCGGCGATCGTCGTCTTGCCGGCGCCGGACAGGCCGGTGAACCACAGCGTGAAACCGAGCGGCTGGGGTCTGACCCCAAAGGGGTCAGACCCCTGAATTCCGTCAGTCATTGCTCTCCTTGATCAGCGGTGCGTTGATGTGGATGCCGCACTCGAGCTTGTTCGAGCCGGTCCAGCGACCGGAGCGCTCGTCCTCTCCGACCGCGACCGCGCGTGTGCACGGGACGCAGCCGATCGACGGGTAGCCATGGTCGTGCAGCGGGTTGTACGGAATCTCGTTCACATGTATGTAGGCCTGCACGCGCTTCGCGTCCCAGTCGACGATGGGCTGCACCTTCCAGACGCCGTAGCGCTCCGACCATTCGATCTTCTGCGCGTTCGCGCGCGTCAGTGCCTGCTCGCGCCGGATGCCCGTGATCCACGCGCCGTACGGCTCGAGCGCGCGCTCGAGCGGCTCGACCTTGCGGATGTGGCAGCAGCGGTCCGGCTCCGTCGCCCAGAGCTTGTCGGGTGGGTCGAGCGGACGGAACGACTGCAGCGCAAGGCCGTAGCGCTCGACGAGCCGGTCGCGTGTCTCGTACGTCTCGGGGAAGAGGACGAGCGTGTCGAGCTCGACGATCGGGACGTCCAGCCCGAGCTCGCTGACCATGTGGATCAACACCGACGACTGCCGCTGCCACGAGCACGTCAGGCACATGCGCTCGCCGAACTGCTCGTTCGCCCACAACAGCACCTGCTCGGCGCTCATCGCCTCGACGTCAGGAAGCTGGAGTGCGGGCGCTGTCGCCAAGCAGCACCTCCTTCAGCGTGTCGCCGCGCAGGCCGTACCGCAGCGTTGCGAGCGGGATCACCTCGTCCGGCGGGATGTTCCCGAGGTTCACCGACGGTCCGAATTGCTTGATGAACCACGTCTGCGCCGTCTTCGTCGGCGCCTCGAAGACGACGTTCGCCGGGCCGACGATCCAGGCGATGTCACCGATGAGATCGGTGCGCATCCCGCCGGCCGAGTCGAAGATCCCCGCGGTGCCGCTCTCGCGTGCCTCCGTGATGACCTTCCAGGCGCCGGCGTCGAGCTCCTCCTGCAGCCACTGCACCCACTGTTCGCCGGTGTACTCGACCGACGAGTCCTTCGATCCGACCTCCGAGAGGACGGTGAAGTCACGGGCGAACTCGGCGATCAGCTCGAGCTTGCGCTCGCGCGGGATCTCGACGGTTCCGTCGGAGATCTCGACGTGCGTCAGGCCGAGCTCGCGCAGCCACGCCTTGTACTCGTCGAGCCGGTCCTGCGCGTAGACGACCTCGAAGTACGTCCCGCCGATGACGACCGGTTTCTCCCGCAGCACGTCGAGCTTGCGCTCCAGATTGTTGGTGACAGCAGCGGTGCCCCAGCCGAGCTTGATGATCGAGATGTGCTCGCCGGCAACCTCGAGCACGTCCTCCCACGCGCGCGGGCCGAGGCCCTTGTCGAGGACATGCGTGAGCCCGTGATGAGGCTCAAAGGCGAGCATTGAGCTCCTCGAGCTTCTTCTTCGCGCGCTCCTGGACGTCGTGGAAGAGCGAGTTGCCGTGCGCGTCGATGCCGACCGTGAGCGGACCGAAGTCCTTGACGCGGAACTTCCAGAGGCACTCGGGCATCAGCTCCTCCCAGTAGACCTCTTCGATCTCGTCGATCTGCGTCGTCTCGAGCGCGGCCGCGCCGCCGACGATCGCGAAGTAGACCATCCCGTGGCGCTGCATCGGCTCGATCGCCTCGTCGGGCAGCCCGCCCTTGCCGCAGATCGCGCGCACGCCGTAGTCCCGTCCGAGCGGCTCGGTGAAACGCACCATGCGCGCGGACGTCGTCGTGCCGATGCAGACCTTCTCGTACTTGCCGTCGCCGACCTTGCGGACACCGGGCGCGGTGTGCAGCAGAAACGCGCCGTTCAGGTCGAGCGGCGGCGCGACGCCCTGGTCGAAGATGCGGATCTGCGTGCGGTCGCGGATGCCGATGATGTGGCCGTCGACGAGCACCTCGTCGCCCGCGCGCAGCGCGCGCACCTCTTCTTCGCTCGCGGGAAACGACAGTCGCTCAGAACTCACGGTCGTACTCCACGATTCCGTCGGCATTGACGTGCGCCGTCGCGCGACGCGCGGCCCAGCACTGGTAGTTCACGGCAACGGGGTTGAGCGTCATGTGCGTGTCCGCGTGCTCGATGTGGCATTGCAGGACGGTGACGTCGCCGCCCAGACCCATCGGCCCGATGCCGGTCTCGTTCAGCAGCCCGAAGAGCTCCTCCTCGAGCTTCGCGACGTGCGGATCGGGGTTGCGCGTGCCGATCGGCCGCGCGATCGCTTCCTTCGCGAGATACATCGCGTAGTCCGCGCTGCCGCCGATGCCGATGCCGACGATGCCGGGCGGGCACGGCTTGCCGCCGGCGCCGACGATCGACTCGAGCACGAACTGCTTGATGCCCTTCACGCCGTCGGCGGGCACGCACATCTTCAGGAACGACATGTTCTCGCTGCCCGAGCCCTTCGGCACGCACTTGACGTCGAGGCCGTCCCAATCCGGGATGAATTCCCAGTGCACGATCGGCAGCCGGTATCCCGTGTTCGGCCCCGTGTTCTCGCGCGTGATCGTGTGCACCGCGTTCGAGCGCAGCGGATGCTCGATCGTCGCGCGCTCGGTGCCGGCCTTCAGGGCGGCGTAAATTCTCGCCGGGTGCAGGGGAAAATGCTCGCCCACGCGACACGTGTAGACGGCGATCCCGGTGTCCTGGCAAACGAGGTTTTTCTCCGTGTCGGCGACCTGCACGTTCTTGAGGATCGTCTGCAGCACGCGCTGCCCAGGCACGGACGTCTCCCTCGTTGCCGCATCGGCCAACGCGTCGCGCAGGTCCTGCGGGATGTCCTTCAGCGCCCAGACGTACAGATACGCCGCGGCGTCTTCGACTGCGGCTTCGAGATCCGTTGTCGTGATCGTGCTCATGCTGCCTGCGCCGCCGCCTTTCCAGCTCGCCGCCCGAACACGCAGCATTCGAGCAGCGAGTTGCCCATCATGCGGTTGCGCCCGTGCGTGCCGCCGGCGATCTCACCGCACGCATAGAGCGTTTCCACCGTTGTCTGTCCATCGGAGTCGATCACGAGCCCGCCGTTCTGGTAGTGCAGGACGGGGTAGGTGAAGATCCGCTCCTGCAGCGGATCGATCCCGCCCGCACGGTACCGGCGCAGCATGTACGGCAGCGACACGTTCGCGTCGTCCTCCTCGATGCGCGTCGTGTCGAGGTACACCGCGGGACGACCGTCGGGCGTCTCGACGCCCTTCCCCTTCTCGACCTCCTCGAAGATCGCCTGGCTGACGGCGTCCCGCGGCCCGAGCGAGTCCGTGAACTCCTCGCCGTCGGCGTTCAACAGGACCGCGCCGTACGCGCGCGTCGTCTCCGGAATCGAGTAGCCCTGCATGTTCGGCGGCCATGCGCCGCCGTTCGGGTGGTACTGCAAGGCGTCGAAGTCGCGCAACTCGGCGCCGAGGTCGACGGCGATCTGTGTCACCTCGCCGGTCGCCCCGGGATGGTTCGTCGAGAGCTCCCCCCGCTCCTGCGCGACTCGGTAGCACCGCCCGCCCGCTGCGAGGACCACCGTCGTGGCGTCGATCGTGTGGTCCCCGCAGCGTGCGCGCCAGCCGTTCTGGGTCCGCGCGAGCTCGGCGAGCGGTGACTTGGGAAAGGTGTGGATGTCGGACGCTTCGACGGCCTCGCGCAGCGCGGTCGTGATCGCGTGGCCGGTGCGGTCCCCGACCTGCAGCAGCCGCTTGCGCGATGCGCCGCCGCAGCGGGCGAGCCGGTAGCCGCCGTTCTCGTGGGTGAATTGCACGCCGAGCTCCTCGAGCCAGTGGATCGCCGACGGCGCCTCCGACGTGAGGATCTCGACGAGCCCACGGTCGGCGGTCTCGTGCGAGGACTTCCAGACGTCCTCGGCATGCTGCTCGGGCGAGTCGTCGTCACCGAATGCCGCCTGGATGCCGCCCTGCGCCTTCGCCGAGTTGCACGACTGCAGTGCACCCTTCGTCGCGACCGCGACGCGCGCGCCGCCGCGCTTCGCCGACACCGCCGCGGCGAGCCCGGACGCGCCGCTTCCGATCACGAGCACGTCAAAAGAGGAGTCCGCCACGACGGACGCCAGCCTACCACTTCCTAGCTAATCCGTAGGATTAGTAGATGTTATGGAGAAGCGTCTCGACGTCTCCCGCCGTCGCCGGCCGTGGGTTGGCCTTCGCGCCGGCCCGCTCGACCGTCGCGGCGGCGACGGCGGGCAGGTCTTCCTCGGGTACCCCGAAGTCGCGCAGGCGTTCGAAGCCGCCGAGCCGGGCGAGCTCGCGGGCGTCGGTGCCAGCGGCCTCGCGAAAGCGGTGGACGGCGTCCGGCGCGACCTCCTCGTTGAACTCGAGCGCCGCCGGAAGGCAGAGGGCGTTCATCGCTCCGTGCGGAAGCCCGTAGCGGCCCCCGAGTGCCTGCGCCATCGCGTGTCCGAGCGCGAGCATCGACCCGCCGAGCGCCATCCCGGCCTGCATCGCTCCCTCGAGCAGCTTCGTGCGCGCCGCGAGGTCGCCGAGCCTCTCGACGACGCGCGGAAGCCACTCGCCGATCAGCTGCGCGCCGGCAAGCGCGTGCCCGTCGGCCGCGGGGTTGTGGCCCTTGACGTAGAGCGCCTCGGCGCAATGCGCGAGCGCGTTCATCGCGGTGCCGACGGTCTCCGCGCGCGGGAGTGAGAGCGTCAGCTCGGGCTCGTAGACCGCGCCGCGCAGATGAGCGCCGGCGCCGCCGCCCTTCAGCTTCCGCTCGAGATTGCGAATGCCGAAGTACGGCGTCCATTCGGCGCCGGCGTAGGTGGTCGGCACGGAGACAAGCGGGACCTCTGCTTCAGCCGAGACCGCTTTCCCGAGATCGATAGCGCTGCCGCCGCCGACGGCCACAACACCGTCGCCGGCGTGCTCGGCCGCGTCGGAGATGCGGTCGGTGGGCACCTCGGTCCAGCGCGCGGCCGGCCGGATGCCGAGGTTCGCGTCCGCCCAGCGGTCGCTCGCAACGAGCAGCGGCTTGCCCATGCGGAGCTCGGCGAGCACGGCAGGCAGCTCGCGCAGCCCCCAGCGGACGATCATCCGGGCACGTGCTCGCGTGCGAAGGTGACGAACGCGCGCGCGGCCCGCGTCTCGGTGCGGCCGGTTGCGCGCGCGAGGAAGATCTCGCGCACGGGATCGAGCCCGCGCACGCGCGCCGTCGAGATCGTGCCCGCGGCGAGATCGCTCTCGATTGCCAGGCGCGAGATGAACGTGACGCCGTGGCCGGCGAGGACCGCGCTGCGCACCGACTCCTGCAGGCCGAGCTCGAGGCGGACGTCGAGGTCGCGCAGACGGGAGCC
Organism: Gaiellaceae bacterium; assembly: GCA_045806365.1. Classification (GTDB taxonomy): domain Bacteria; phylum Actinomycetota; class Thermoleophilia; order Gaiellales; family Gaiellaceae; genus 3-1-20CM-4-69-9. The sequence goes on along the minus strand of JBJMJL010000046.1, from coordinate 4,311 downwards.
CGCCTTGCGCAGCTCGTCCTCGATCACCTGCCGAACGCCGGCGCCTTCCTGCATCACGATCAGCGGCTCGTTCCGGAGCTGCTCGAGCGAGACCGTCTTGCCGGCGAACGGATGCCCCGCAGGGCACGCGAGCGCGACTTCGTCGCGGAAGAACGGCTCGAACGTGACACCGCGGTGTCGACGGCCGGCGCCGACGATGCCGAGCTCGAGCTGACGGTCGGCGACCTGGTCCACGACGCTTTGCGTGTCCGAGACGGTGAGCCGCACGCGCACGTCGCGGTGATGCTCCTGGAACTCGCAGAGGAGCACCGGTACGACGCTGCCGCCCGGGCCGGTCGACGCGCCGAGCTCGAGCGCGCCGCTCACGGTGCCCTCGTCGTCCGATTCGAGCTCCTCCAGCAGCTGCTCCTCAGCCTGCAGCAGCCGCTGCGCGGATGCGTACAGGCGAAGTCCGGCCTCGGTGGGCTCGACGCGACGGCCGGAGCGGTCGAGCAGCTGCCGACCGAGTCGCTGCTCGAGGGAGCGGATCTGCAGGCTCACGGCAGGCTGCGTGACGCCGAGCCGCTCCGCCGCCTGCGAGAAGCTCTTGCGCTCGACCACCGCGCAGAATGCCGCCAGTTGGCGCGTGTCCATAAGCGTTCATTATGAAGAAGACTCAGCGAGCTCGGTACGAGGCCACGATCGTCGCCCGCGACCGCCGCGGCAGCAGACGTTCGAAGCCGCGCAGCGCGCGGGCCACCGCCGGTTTCCGCTCGGCATACCGATGGAGACCCGCCACGTAGACGATCTCCACGGGCTCGAAGCCGGCGCCGGCGACGAGGGCCTCGAAGCGACCCGGGGTATTCGCGCGATACCGCGCCGGAATGACGTCGCGCTCCGCGACACCCGGCCCGACCCGCTTCACGACGCTCCGCACGCGATGCGGTAGCAGGCGCGCGGCAGCCATGACGGGGTTCGCGCTGTTGCTCGTCAACAGGATCAGGCTGCCGTCAGGGCGCAGGAGACGGCGCCACTCGCGCAAGGCGGACGCCGGCGTGTCGAGGTGCTCGATCACGAAGTTTGCGTAGACGAGGTCGAATGATTCGTCCTCAAAGGGCAGCCGGCTGCACAGGTCGGCGACGATGAACCGGTCGAGTGCCCGGTTCTCCGCCCCGGCCTCTGCGTCGAGGTCGACACCGACGAGCTCGGCGATGCGGCTCCGATGCGCCTCGAGTCGGCTTTTCCGCCCACAGCCGGCGTCGAGCACGCGCGCACCCGGCCGCAGCGCGCCCGTCAGCAACCGAGACTCGACGTCGATGTGCGACGTCTCGAAAGCCATCGCTACACGTCGAGCCGCGCATCCTCGAGGTCGAGGTCGCGCCGCACGCGGTTGACTACGTCTCCGCTGATCACGCCGGCGCGGCCGAGCTCCGTCACCGCGACTCGCTCGGCGTCGAGCAGCTCACGCCGCAGGCGCTGGTACGCCTGCGATTGCTCCTCGATCGCGCCGTCGGACTCACCGTCGAAGCGAGACGAGAAACGGCTGTGCCGGAAGTTGTAGAGCCCTCGCATTCGCTCGGCCGTCTCGTCCCGCACCCAGTCCTCGCCCGTGAGCTCCTCGAGCCGCGCGAGTGCAGCCTCCGCCGCCCGGATGCGCGCCTTCGCATCCTCCGCCTCCTCACTCGTGTCCGGCTCGATCCGCAGCGCCCGGATCAACGCGGGAAGCGTGAGCCCCTGCATGACGAGTGTTCCCAGGATCACCGCGAACGTCAGGAAGATGATCAGGTCGCGCTGCGGGAACGGCGCACCCGCATCCGTCGCGAGCGGGATCGCGAGCGCAGCGGCCAGCGACACGGCGCCACGCATGCCCGCCCAGGAGATCAGGAAGGTGTGCGTGATGGGCTTGCGCTTGTTGCGCCACGCGAAGATCGGCAGCCAGACGATCCTCGTCACGATCACCGTCCCTGTCACGAGCAGTGCGTACCACGCCAGCTGCCCGGCGGACACGCCGGTCAGGTTGTCGAGGATGCTCGACAGCTGCAGGCCGACGAGTGTGAACACGAGCGCGTTGAGCACGAAGGCGACGATGGTCCAGAGGGCCTCCCCCTGCAGGCGCGACTGCACGGAGGTGAGCTCGGGTGTGCGCCAACCCAGGTAGACGCCCGCGGTAACGACCGAGATCACCCCCGACGCGCTCACCGCCGTCGCGGGGATGAACGCGAAGTAGCCGGTCATCAGCGAGATCGTCACCTCGACCGGCGGATTGTCCACGCGGCGCCGGGTCTCGGCCACGATGAAGCCGACGACCAGCCCGATGCCGACACCCCCGACGAGCGCCCAGACGAAGCGCCACGACACGTCCAGCACGGAGAACTCTCCGGACACGGCGGCAACCACGGCAACGCGAAAGAGCACGAGCGCCATGCCGTCGTTGACGAGGCTCTCGCTCTCGACGATCGAGACCAGCCGCCGCGGAACGCCGAGACGGCGCATGATCGCGGTCGCGGCGATCGGATCGGTCGGCGCGACGACCGCTCCGAGCGCGAACGCAGCGCTCCACGGCATGTCGTCCACGAAGGCATGCGCGACGAGCGCAACCATCACCGTCGTCGCGGCCACCAACCCGATCGCAAGGATCGCGATCGCCCGAGAATTCGCACGCAGGTCGCGGAGCGACGTGCGGTAAGCCGACAGGTAGAGCAGCGGCGGCAGGACGGCGACCAGCACGACCTCCGGCGGCAGGGTGATCGTGGGCATCGCCGGGACGAAGCCCAGGGCGAGACCCCCGAGGACGAGGAAGATCGGGTAAGGAATTCGCAGCTTCGGGGCGGCGATCAGCAGCGCGGCGAGCACCGCCAGCAGCGCCAGGAGGATCAGCTGGTCGTGGGTCGTGAAGTGCACGGGTCGAGCCTACGTCGCGCCTAGACTCCTGCGCATGTGCGGGATCTGCGGAGTCGTGTCCGCCGGCGGCTCCGTGGATCTGGAGCGCGGCGCGACGAGCGCGCACGAGAACGGCGACCGCGCGATCGCGAACGAGAACGGGACCGTCCAGGCCGTCCTGGACGGCACCATCTACAACCACCGCGAGCTGCGGCGTGAGCTCGAGCGCTCGGGCCACCGTTTCCGGACCCAGGCCGACGCGGAGGTCCTCGTGCACCTGTATGAGCAGCACGGGGAGGGCTTCGCAGAGCGTCTGCGCGGCACGTTCGCGGTCGCGGTCTGGGACGCGCGGCAGCGGCGCCTCGTGCTCGGGCGGGATCGCTTCGGGATCAAGCCGTTGTACTACCGCGACACCGGCGGCGAGCTCTCGTTCGCGTCGGCACTGCGCCCGCTCGCGCGAGGTGAGATCGACGCCGACGCGCTGGAGGCGTTCCTCGCCTTCAACTCGATCCCGGCGCCGCTCACCATCTTCCGCGGCACGCGAAAGCTCCCGGCGGGGCACCTGCTCCTGTGGGAGGACGGACGCGTCCGCCTCGAGCGCTTCGTGCGGCCCGCTCCGCTGGACGTGCGTGTCGACGAGGAGGCCGAGCTCGTCGAGGAGGTGCGTTCTCGGATCCGGGATTCCGTGCGTGCGCAGCTCGTCAGCGACGTCCCGGTCGGCGTGCTCCTCTCCGGCGGAGTCCACTCGTCGCTGCTCGCCGCGCTGGCCGCGGAGGAGTCCTCCACGCCGCTTCCGACGTTCACGATCGCCGTACACGAGCGCTCGTTCGACGAGCTCGCCGACGCGCGCAGCGTCGCCGATCGGTACGGCACTCGTCACCGCGAGCTCGTCGTGCTTCGCGATGCCGACCTGCTGCTCCCGGCGCTCGCCGACGCGTTCGACGAGCCGTTCGCCGACGCGGCGGCGTTGCCGCTGTTCCTGGTGTCGGAGCTGGCGGCAAGTGACATCGAGATCGCGCTCTCCGGTGCGGGCGGTGACGAGCTGTTCGGCGCACCCAGAGACGTTCCACAGGAGATTTTCTCTCCGCGCCTGCGCGCCGAGCTGACGGGGCGCCAATCGACGTCCCAGGTGCCGGAGAAGCCGGACCGCGCTTCCATGGCGCACTCGCTCGAGACGCGCGTGCCTTACCTGGACACCGTCGTGACGAATCTCGCGCTCGCGCTTCCGACGCGGGACAGGAAGGTACTGCTGCGCAAGGCGGCGGCACCGCTCCTGCCGCGCAAGGTCGTCCACGGGAAGAAACGCGGCTTCTCGCTTCCGGCGGAGACGTGGCTGCCGTTCGCGCGCGACACGCTCTCCGCGACGACGCTGCGTCGCCAGGGCTTCTTCCGCGCTGAGGTCGTGCAGCGCCTGCTCGACGACCATGTCGCAGGTCGCGACGAGCTGAGCCG
>JBJMJL010000045.1:0-2627 GCA_045806365.1 Gaiellaceae bacterium | reverse complement strand
GACATCACGAAGATCCCGATGGACGACAGGAAGACGTACGAGATGCTCGCGCGCGGTGAGGCGACGGGGGTCTTCCAGTTCGAGTCGTCCGGGATGCGCGAGGCGCTGCGCCAGGTCAAGCCGACCGAGTTCGAAGACCTGATCGCGCTCGTCGCGCTCTACCGCCCCGGCCCGATGCAGTACATCCCCGTCTACGCGCGCCGCAAGAACGGCCAGGAGCCCGTCAGCTACATCGACAAGCGCCTCAAGCCGATCACCGGCTCCACGTACGGCATCGCGCTCTACCAGGAGCAGTACATGGAGATCGCGAAGCAGCTCGCCGGCTTCTCGCCGGCCGAGGCCGACGATCTGCGCAAGGCGATCGGCAAGAAGATCCACTCGCTGATGGCGTCCCTCAAGGACAAGTTCCTCGAGGGCTGCGCGCAGAGCGGCACGACGCCCTCGGTCTCGCAGCAGCTCTGGAAGGACATCGAGGCGTCGCAGGACTACTCCTTCAACAAGTCGCACGCCGCCTGCTACGCACTGATCGCCTACCGCACCGCGTACATGCGCGCGCACCACCCGCGCGAGTACATGGCCGCGCTGATCTCATCCGTGATGAGCACGAAGGACCGCGTGCCGTTCTACGTCAACGCGTGCGACGAGATGGGGATCGAGGTGCTGCCGCCGGACGTGAACACGTCGCAGCTCGACTTCGCCGTCGTCGAGGCGAAGATCCGCTTCGGCCTGAGCGCCGTCAAGAACGTCGGCGAGCCGGCGGCGCGCGCGATCATCCGTGCGCGCGAGGCGGGCGGCCCGTTCGAGTCGATCTGGGACTTCTGCGAGCGCGTCGATCCCGCCGCCGCGAACAAGCGCGCGCTCGAGTCGCTCGTCAAGTGCGGTGCGCTCGACTCGACCGGCGCGACGCGCATGGGGATGCTCGCGGCGGTCGAGGGCGCGCTCGGCGCCGGCGCTGCGCGCCAGCAGGACGCGCTCTTCGGCCAGGAGTCGATGTTCGTGGTCGAGCACCCGAAGATCGGGACCGAGGAGTTCGAGAAGAACGAGCTGCTGCGGCTCGAGAAGGACACGCTCGGCCTCTACGTCTCCGAGCATCCGCTGCACTCGATCCGCGACCAGCTGCGGCGCAAGACCGATTGCGCGCTCGCCGACGTCGAGCGCCGTCGCGACGGCGAGGTGGTGACCGTCGGCGGGATCGTCTCGGCGATCAAGCACCTGACGACGAAGAAGGGCGAGCCGATGGTGTTCTTGCGGCTCGACGACGTCACCGGCGGCGCCGAAGTCGTCGTCTTCAACTCGGTCTACGCGCAATCGCGGGAGCTCTGCCTCGTCGACAACATCCTCGTGATCAAGGGACGCGTCGACCACAAGCAGGAGGGGGAGACAAAGCTGCTCGCGATGGAGGTAGCGGCGTTCGCGGCGGTCGCCGAGCGGAAAGAGGTAACGATCAAGATCGACGCGCGCGTGGCGCGCGCCGGGGTCGTGCGCGACCTGGCGGTGCTGGTGAAGGACTTTCCGGGCGACTCGCGCGTCAACCTGATCTGCGAGACCTCCGACGGGCCGCGCCAATACGTGCTCGGGCCGCAATACAAGGTGAAGCCGGTGCCGGACTTCTTCGCCGAGGCGAAAGCGCTACTCGGCGAGGCCGCCGTGCTCTAGTCGCCGAGCGCGTCAAGCCGCGTCGTCGCTCGTGTAGAGAGACCGCGGTAGCGGTGTCGAGTCCGTCGTGCAGGACGCAACGACCGCCGCCGCAAGCTCGGTGACGCTGCGCTTCTGGGTGCGGGCGACGGCGTGGAGGATTGCGTCGGCCTTGCTGAGGCCCACGCCGAACCGTTCTGCCAAGACGCCGCGCGCGTGCTCGACGACCGCGCCACCGCTGATGCCGTCAGACATTGACCAGACCCCTTTCCTCGGATGTGCCCTGCCAGAAGAGGCGGAGTCTTGGCCTCAGGGTGTCTCCTGACCATGGTGGCGCACGTCAAACATCGACCAGGCCGCCGTACTCTAGGAGCGTGAAAAGCGCACTCCTCGTCGCGGCCTGCGTCGCGGCGTGCCTGACTGGGGCGGCGGCCGCGCAGGACTCCGTCGGCGATCTGCGCGTGCTGGTGATCCGCGCGACCTGGGGCCCGACTGTCGACAATGAGCCGACGCTCGCCGACGCCGCGTCGTTCTACGACCGGGCGTCGTTCGGGCAGCTGCGGCTGCACATCGACATCACGCCGTGGCTGCACGCGTACGAGGCGGCGATTTGCCCGAGCGACGGCGAGGCTGCCAAGAGCGCCGCCCGTACAGCGGGTTACGACGTCAGTTCCTACGCGCGCGTGGTCTACGTTCTGCCCGAGGAGGCGTGTGACTTCCGCGGCGTCGCGCGCGGGAACGAAATTCTGCTCACCGCCGCGCAGTCGCTGGTGCACGAGCTTGGCCACACGTTCGGGCTCGAGCACGCGACCGCCAACCAAGACGAATACGGCGACCCGCTCAGCCCCATGGGCCACGGGACCGTCGACTTCAGCGCCTTCGAGAAGATGAAGCTCGGCTGGATCACGAGCGTCCAGCGCGTCGACCGCTCACGAACCTACGTCGTGGCCGACATCGATGCGCCGAGCACGACGCAGCAGGCACTCGTCGTT
>JBJMJL010000044.1:0-10487 GCA_045806365.1 Gaiellaceae bacterium | reverse complement strand
CGCCGGCGACGAAGTCGCCGAAGACCGCGTCCTCCTGCTCACCGACCGGCTGGTCGAGCGACGCCGACGCACGAGCCGCGGCGCGCACCTCGAGCGCCTACTGCAGAGGAAGGCTTGCCTCCTCGGCGATCTCCTCGAGCGTGGGCTCGCGGCCGAGCTGCGTCCACAAGGTCCGCTCGGCGCGGTTCATCTTCTGCAACCGCTCGACGATGTGGACCGGCATGCGAATCGTGCGCGCCTTGTCCGCGAGGGCGCGTGCGACAGCCTGCCGGATCCACCACGTCGCGTACGTCGAGAACTTGTAGCCGCGGCGCCAGTCGAACTTCTCGACGGCGCGGATGAGCCCGAGGGTTCCTTCCTGGATCAGGTCGAGGAACGGCAGCCCCTGGTTGCGGTAGTTCTTCGCAATCGACACGACTAGGCGCAGGTTCGACTGGATCATGTGCGTCTTCGCCGCCATGTCGCCGCGCTCGATGCGTTTCGCCAGGCCGACCTCCTGTGCGGCCGTGAGCAGCTGGTGGCGACCGGCCTCGCGCAGGAAGAGCTGCAGCGCGTCGGTCGTCGTCTCATACGACGTCTGGAGTGGGGGCGGGGGCGGCTCCTTCTCCTTCTCTTTTTCCTTCTCTTCGACGACCTCGATGCCGCGCCGGTCGAGCTCGTTGTAGAACGCGTCCGTCTCGAGCTCGTCGAGCTGATGGAGCTCGAAGACCTCGGCCAGCTCGGGCTGCCGGATCGAGCCCGTGGCCTCAGCGCTCTCCAGCAGTCCTTGGATGTCCTCGTGCTGGAGGATCGACTCGATCTCGACTTGTGTCATGGCCTGCTCGTCCTTCTGCCTGGGCTCCCGCAGTTCCAAACGCGCACGCTCTCAGGCTCGGCCCGGCGAGTCAACCCTTTTTCGCGATGGAAATTCCCGGCCGAATCGTGAGAGAGTCACCCCGTCGTCTATCCAAGGGAGGCTGCTGTGGCCGTGAGAACACCCATGGCCGGGTGGATCGGGTTCGCGGGAATCTTGATGCTCGTCATCGGCACGATCGATTTCTTCGAGGGCCTGATCGCCGTGATCCGAAAGCACTATTACGTGCTCACGTCGAACCAGGTCATCGTGTTCGACGTCAAAACGTGGGGCTGGCTGATGTTGCTCTGGGGCATCATCCTCGTGGTCGCCGGCCTGGCGCTCGGCGGTGGCATGGGCTGGGCGCGCTGGTTCACGATCGTCGTCGCCTGCATCAACGTCCTCGGACAGCTCGCGTTCCTCGGCTCCAACGCGTACCCGCTCTGGGCGCTCGCCGGAATCGCGCTGTCGATCGTCGTCATCTTCGCGCTCACGGCCCGCTGGGAGGGCTACCCGCAGATGGTCCGCTGAGAGCGCCGGCGAGGCGTCGGTGCTTCACCGCCTCGCAGAGATCATCGTGACAGGCTCGACCAGATCCCGTTCGGCTGGCGAAAGCTGTTCGAACGTCTGGCGCGCATTCGGCGGTATGCGCCTAAGACGCGAAAGTGGCGTCTCTATCCGAGCCAAGCCGGCACGAGCCCGTAAAAGAGCTCGTTCGGTGCCTAGCGTGCGGCAAGCCCGTCGAGGTTGCGCTCACAATCGCCGGCTCGCTCCGCTGCATGGAATGTAGAGACGTGAACGCAGCCCTCGATGCCGGGCTGGTCGAGCATTCGAAAGACGAAGGCGCGCACTTCTAGAGCGCGGCTCGCCCGAGGGCACGGCCTAACATGGCGGCTCGCGGATTCAAATGCACGATAACCGTCGTTATGTCAAGTTGGCATGGATTGCGCTGGCTTGCGGGCTTTCCCTCCCTGCGCCGGCCGGTGCCGAGATCGTGGCGCCCACAGCGAGCCGCGGGTTGCTCGCCACTGCGCGCGACGGGTCGCCGCGCGTCGCGTTCGTGTCGGGGCGAGACGTCGTCATCGCACGTCGCCGAGGGATCGAGCGTTGGACGTACGCGCGCGTCGGACGCGTGCCAGGCAGCAGCCCCGTCCTGGCCGGCCTCGTCGTCGACGCCCGTGGCCGCCCGAGCGTCCTCGTCGAGGCCGAAGACGGCGCGTGGCTCGCGTTGGTGCGCCCGGGAGCGAAGCTCCGCGTCGTCGCACGGCCACGCAAGGGCGGCTCGCTCGGCCCCGCCGGGCTGACGCTCGACAGCGCCGGGCGGCCAGCGTTCGCCTACGCCCTCCGGCTCGCGTCGGCCAAGTCGTGGCTGCGCCTCGTCACGGTCGACGCGCGCGGCCGCCTGCACACGCACGGGATCACGAAGGGCGGCTTCCCCTCGAGCGTCATCGCGCCCGGCGCGGCGCCCGTCCTCGTCGGCCGGACGCTTCATGTCGTCGAGACCTACACGTCGGCCGCGATCGACTGGGGCCCGAAGCGAGGCGGTGGCTGGGAAGGTCAGTTCATCTTCGGAAGCGTCCGCGGGACGCCGCAGGGCCGGGTCGGCGCCGCGTTCCTCGCCCCCACGCTCTGGTCTGCCTGGACACAGGTCACGCCCGAGCTCGGCGCGATCGACGTGGTGCTGGCGTCGAGCGCCGCGACGCAGGAGTCGTTCTTCCTGACGCATGGGCTCTTCGTCGCGCTCGCGCCTAACCCGGGCGACGCTCAGCCGGAGGTTGCAGCGAACGACTGGATCGAGCTCGGCGAGCGGTCGTTTGCGTACGCGGGTCTCGTCATCCGCGGCCCCGGAAGCGAGGCGTGGCAGCTCGATGGACGCCTCGACGGCCTGGCGATCGCCCGCGACGGCTCGCACCAGCTCCTGCTCTCGCGCGGCTTCGGCCTCGAGTGGTTCCGGGCGCCGGGACTGCTGCCGCCGATCGAGCTCCGGCCCGGCCCCGTCGACGCGAGCGGGCGGCTCAGCGGCTCGGTCGTCGGCGCGAGCACAGGTGTGGTCCAGGTGTACCGAGAGGTCGCGAATGCCGAGCGCCGGCTCGCTGCGACGAGCCCGGTCGGGCCCGATGGCTCGTTCACGGTGAGCGGTCTCAGCAGCGATCCCGACGCGATCTACCGCGTCACGTACGACGACCCCGCGACGGGGATTCCGTTCGGGTTCCTCCCGGGCGTCGCAGTCGGCGTCTCAGGCTAGAAGTTCTTGTCGCGCCAGCCGCTGGCGATGACGACGAGGATCAGCGCGGCAAGCACGAGCCGGTAGACGACGAACAGCGAGTAGGTGTGGCGCCGCACGTAGCCGAGCAGCGCCCAGATCGCAATCAGCCCGACGACGGTGGCCGCGAGCATCCCGACGATGAACGGGCCGGCCGAGCCGGGCGGCAGCCCGTCGCCGAGCAGGATGTCCTTCACTCCCTTCAGCACCGATGCGCCGAACACGATGGGGATCAGCAGCAGGAACGAGAGGCGCGCGGCGCGGTCTCGGTCGAGCCGAAGGGCCCGCCCCGCCGTGATCGTCACGCCCGAACGGGACACGCCGGGCATCAGTGCCAGGCATTGGGCAAGCCCGATACCGACGGCGCCCTTCCAGCCGATCTGGTCGATCGTCCGCGCGGGCGCGATGCGATCGGCGAGCCAGAGCAGGATGGCGAAGAGCGCCATCAGGATCGCGATCTGCCACGGATCGCCGAGCTTCGTCTCGATCTCGTTCTCGAATGCGAAGCCGACGAGCGCGGCGGGCACCGTCGCGACGGCGATGTACCAGGCGACGCGCTCGTCCTCGGTGCGGATCGCGCGCCTGCGGACGCTGCCGAGCCACGCCGTCAGGAGCTGCACGACGTCGCGCCAGAAATAGATGATGACCGCGACGAGCGTGCCGAGATGCAGCGCGACGTCGAAGGTCTTGTTGAAGTCCGGGTGCTCCTCGAGGTACGTCCACCCCGCCGCCCACGGCAGGAGGATCAGATGTCCCGACGAGGAGATCGGCAGCAGCTCGGTTGCGCCCTGCACGACACCGAGCGCCAGCGCCTGCCAGTCGGACAGCTTTCCCGCCGCCTCCCCCACTCGCAAGACGGCGAGCACGACGGCAAATGCGAGAGCCGCGCCGCCGAGCGCGACTGCAATCCGTGCGCGGCTCACACGCACGAGTATCTCGCATGCGTTATGGTCGCGTCCGTTTCCACAAGCGTTTCCACAAGCTGGAATATTGGCTGTGGAAATGTTGAAAAGTGAATTCTCCGCAAATTGCGGGCACGCCTTTTTGAAGCCACTTGACGCGTCTCTACCGGACGTTAGTGTGCTGCTTGCGCCGAGCACGGAGCGCAAGTAGGTCGAAACCGAGTCCGAAGGCAGTACCCGGAAGGGGAAGGTCAGCGGAAGCGGTGGACGAAAGCGAAACCGGCTCGGCGAATTTTTTTGGTCCTTTTCAGTCGTCGGTCATGTTGTGCGAAACGCTGCACGACTGTACGAAAAGGAAAAGTGCGCAATTTGCGCATGCCGCATTTTGGGACCCCTTGCACGCACGCCGCGACGCGTCTTAGTGTGCTGCTTGCGCCGAGCACGGAGCGCGAGTAGGACGAAGCCGGTTCCGAAGGCAGTACCCGGAAGGGGAAGGTCAGCGGAAGTGGTGGACGAAAGCGAAACCGGCTCGGCGAACTTATGGTCCAAGACAGGCCGCGCCACTTTTGCTCGGGCGGCCGTTCTATAGTCGGTTCGCGGTGCACCTGAGACCTCCCAGCATTGACCGCGGCATCACGTCGTTCCTGTGGGCGTTCGCGCTCGCGCTCTTCGTCTGGCTGGGACAGCTCGCGGTCGGCGTCAGCAGCGGCACGGCGCTCGTCATCGCGCTGCTGTCGTTCGGCGCGATCTTCTTGTTCGTCCGCCTCCGCGGCGGCGACGACCCGGTGCGCTAGACGACGACGCGCGCCGCGCGCGGCCGCGCGAGCGCGACGAGAAGAAGGCGCGTGAGGTCGCCGCCGAGCGTCGCCTCGAGCCGCTCGAATGCGGGCTTGCGTGCGCAGTCGACGCCGGTCGGGGCAGCGCAGTGCTCGAGCAGCAGCTCGTAGCCCCGCTCGTTCTGCGGAAACGAGGAGCGGTACATGGCACTCCCGGTATCGGCGCGAGCCGCGCCGGCTGGGATCCCTGGGACTGAGCTAAAGCCGCCCCCCGGCACTGCCGAGGGGCGGCCCGCTCAAGAGATCACCGCGTTGTGACTCGGTCTCGATCGTCGACGGGCACGCCGTCGTCCGACGCGACCCGATCTCGCGTGACCGGCTCGTCGGCGTCCGGTACACCGTCGCGGTCGAGGTCGCGGCGGCGCCGGCCGAACAGGCCACGGCGCCTCGTCGTGGTCGCCGGAGCACCGACGTCGCGGCGCGGACCGGTCGTGTCGAACGAGTAGCCGAACACCAGCCCGATGCCGAACGCGAAGACCGGGACGTACTCCTTGAGGTCGTTCACGAGGCCTTGGATGTGCAGGTCACCCGACCACGAGAGCACATGGCGATGGAACCAGCCATTTCCGGGCTCCGCGGCGAGGATGATCCACAGCGAGACGAACGCGATCGGCAGGAAGGCACCCAGCAGGAAGGGCACCGACAGCCGCGGCCATCCCCACTTCGTCCAGCCGCCCAGCAGCTGCGACAGCGCCATCAGCAGCCCGGCGCCTGCGATCAACCCGTAGACGGCCCAGAAGCCGCTCACGTGCTCGTCGTTGAGCTGCGTCGCGAACCAGATCAGCAGGCCTGCGGCGGCCGCTGCGACCAGGGTCGTCGTCGCCCGCGTCAGTCCGTACATTCGATCACCTCCGTTGGTATCCCCTGGATACCCGCGGCGGCGCGATCTAAAGCCCCAGACGCCTGCTGTCAAAGGAGGCGGAATGGAGCTCCGCGCGGAACTCCTCCAGCGTCCTGGTGACGTCGTCGCTGAAAACGTGCTCGACGACCCCGACCTCCGCGTCGTTGTGGAACGGCAGGTCGACGTGCTCATGGGAGACGAGGTTGACCGACGTGCGCTGGCAGGCCGGACAGCGGACGGCCAGGCCGAGCGATCCGTCGCCGGGCACGAGCAGGAAGAACGAGGACGGGAAGACGGGGCGCGGCTGCTCCTCGGGGTAGCAGAAGAAGCTCCACGGCCACTCCCCTGCCTGGATGCGACGAGCCGCCAGATCCGACAGCTCCGCCTCGACGACGTCGAGCCGCGACGTCATCAGGTTGTAGAAGACACCGCCCTGCAGGCCGAGCGGTGCGCAGTCGAGGTCGTCGTGCGTGACGAGCCCCTCGTGCTCCTCCCCGCACGAGCACGCGAACAGCACCTGGTACACGGCCGGGTGCGCCGCCCCCGGAAGGCGCTCGAGCTCGCGAAAGGCCGACAACGTGACACGCGTCTCGCCCCGTGCGGGGCACGGGAACGTAAAACGTCCCGTCAGAGGGTCATACATCACTGCCTTTGTAATCGGCAGGCCGGACGTGAAACCTCAGTGCTAGTACTCGATCAAGGCGCGTAGGTCGTAGTTCGACAGACGCTCGCGGCCGTTCAGGAACGTCAGCTCGATGATGAAGCAGCAACCGACGACCTCGCCTCCCAGACGCTCGACGAGCTGCTCCGCGATCGCCTCGACCGTTCCGCCCGTCGCGAGCACGTCGTCGTGAATCAGCACGCGCGCACCCTTCGGGATCATGTCCGGGTGGAGCTCGAGGGCGTTCTGTCCGTACTCGAGCGCGTAGGTCGCGCTGATCGTCTCCGGTGGAAGCTTGCCGGGTCGCCGGGCCGGCACGAACCCGCAGCCGATCTCCCGCGCGATCGCGGCGCCCAGGATGAACCCGCGCGCCTCGGCGCCGAGGACGAGGTCGGGCTGCTTCTCACGCCCCCACTCGGCGAGCTCCTTGATCGTGTACTGGAGCGCAGCCGGATCGGCGAGCAGCGGCGTGACGTCCTTGAAGCCGACGCCCGGCTGCGGCCAATCGGGGACCTCGCGGACCTTCTCGGCGAGATTCACCGGATCATGTTGACGCAACCCGGCGCAGCGCGCGCCAGGAAAGGAGCTGCGACAGTTCGGCCGCGACCTCGCCGAGCGCTTCGAGGTCCTCCATGCCCGCGCGGCGGCGTTCGGGGTTGCGCGCCCGCAACGCTGGGCCGACGACCTGCTCGATCAGCCCCGTCTCACGGTCCGCAGCCGTCCGGAAGGAGCGCAGGTGGCGCGGCGCGATTCCGCGCTGCGCCAGCCGTCCGCAGGCGTGTGCGATGTCGGCTTCGAGCTCCGTGTACCGCCTCTCCCCCGCCTCCATGCGCGGCGCCAGCAGGCCGTAGTCCTCGAGCTCGCGCGCCAGCCGCGCGTCGATCCCCGCGCGCCGGCAGAGCTCCTCGAGGTCGATCTCCGCGTTGTCTGCCGTGAGGCCGCGCCGCCGCTTGCGGTCGCGCGCCGCCGGGGAGGCGAGCTCCTGCCGGATCACGCGCAGCGGGAGGAACTCGTCGCGCTGCAGGCGCAGGATCGTCTCGAGCCGCTCGACGTCCTCCTCGCTGAACAGCCGGTAGCCGCCCTGTGTCCGCCGCGGCGTCAGCAGACCCTGGTCCTCGAGATAGCGGATCTTCGAGATCGAGATGTCCGGGAACTCGTCCTTGAGCATCCCGCAGAGCGTCCCGATCGTCAGCAGCCGGGCTTTCGACGCAGTCGCCATCAACGTCCGAAGAAGGTCAGCCGGTACTTGCCGATCTGCAGCTCGTCGTCGTTCTCGAGCCGCGCCGACTCGACGCGCTTACGGTTGACGAAGGTGCCGTTGAGGCTCCCCTGGTCCTCGATCGAGAAGTCGCCGTCGCGCTCGGCGAGCACCGCGTGCTTGCGCGAGACGGTCACGTCGTCGAGGAAGATGCCGCAGTCGGGCGAACGGCCGATGGTCGTCTCGCCGGCGAGCGGGAAGATCTCCCCCGCGCGTCCGCCGCCCGAGCGGACAACGAGCGCGGGGCCTTGAACGCCGAGGCTCTCGATCGTCTCGGCCGGCGTCTCGTCGCCCTCCTCGGGCGTGAAGGTCTGCGTCGCCTCGGCGGCGCCCTCGTCCTTGACGAGCAGCGCACCGCAACGCGCGCAGTAGTTCGCGGCTTCGGGGTTCTGGAAGCCGCACTCCTGACAGTAGATGTGGCTCAAGCCGGTGGTGCGGCCTTCGCCGTGAGGATCTCCGTCAGGTGGTCGACGTCGACCTGGTCGAGGACGCTCTGGCCCCCGGTCTTCTGGAGGCGTGCGACGAGCTCCGCGCGGAGGATGTCGATCTTCCCGTGCAGCAGCCGCCGCTGGTACGAGATCTCGTTCTCCTGCTGCGTCAGGTCGTCGATCAGCTTCTTCAGGTCGTCATCGGACAGCGTGCCGAGATCGGGCAGAGGTTCCAACTGGCCGCCTTTCGGGTCGAGGGTCAAGCTCTACTTGAGAGTTTAGACGGTGGCTGCGGCCCCTTCGGTCTCCATGATCTGTTCGACCATCTCGCGGTACTCCCTCTCGAGGGCCGCCGAATCCTCCTCGGTGCGCCCCTCGGCGTAGATGTGGACGAGCGGCTCGTCCGGATCGGGCAGCACCTGCGCCCAGCCGCGCTTGTCGAAGACCTTGATGCCGTCGAGCAGGTCGAGCTTGCGGTCGCGCAATCTCTCGGTCAGCAACCGCATGACGACTCCCTTCAGCGCCCATGGGCACGGCAGCTGCCGGTGGACGAGCGTCGGCTGCGGCAGCTCGGCGACGAGCTCGGACAGGGGCCGCCGGACGGGCGCGAGCAGCTCGAGCAGCTTGCAGAGGCTGGCAATGGCGTCGTACGCGGGCAGGAACTCCGGGAAGACGTAGCCGCCGCCGACCGCGCCGGCGAAGATGACGCCGTCCTCTGCCGCCGCCTTGGTCAGGTCGGCGAGCGACGCCGGGGTGCGCACGACCTCGAGCCCGCTCCCCTCCAGCAGGCGGTCGACCTGGCTCGTGACCGTGATCGGGAAAGCGAGCTTGCCGCGCCGCCCGTTCGAGCCGATCAGGCGCAGGAACAGCAGCAGGCTCTGCTCGACCGGAATCTCCCGTCCGCGCTCGTCGACGAGGTAGAGGCGCTCGGCGGCGCGGTCGAGCACGACGCCGAGGTCGGCGCCGATGGTCGGGACGAGCTGCTTCACCTGCCCGATCGCCTCGCGCAGCAGCGCCGAGCCGGGATCGGCGCGGTCGGTCGTGAAGCCGTGCGCGGAGACCGCTTCGACACCGAGCGGCCCGAGCAGCAACGGGAGCACGAACGACGCGGCGGAGAAGCCGTAGTCGACCACGAGCCGGAAGCCGCGCGCGCGGATGGCGTCCGTGTCGACGCCGGCGAGCAGGTCCTCGGCGTACGTCTCCCTGATGCGCGCGGGGTATGTCATCCGCCCGATGTCGCTGAAGCCGACGCGGCGGAGCTCGCCGCGCGTGAAGTTCTTCTCGATCTCCTTCTGCAACGCCGTCGAGAGCTGGATGCCGGGTTGCTCGAAGAACCGGATCTGCACGACCTCCGGGTCGGTCTGGCTCGTCCCCACGTGGAAGCCGACGTCGTACCCCTCGCTCTTCAGCATGTGGCGCGCGACGGCCGCCGGCAGCACGCGGACGTCTCCGACCTCGAGGCCGGCTGACGTGAAGCCGGTGATCATCGCCCGCTTGATCATCCGGCATGCGGGCGCCGACTCGCGGCTCGCGACGACGCGTGCGTCGCGCTTGAGCGCGGTGCCGAGCGCCGCTGCGATCCGCACGGCCACTTCCGGCGTCAGGTCGACGTTGACGAGCCCGGCGACGCCGTCGCGGTCGAACAGCCGCGTCGTCGCACGCGACTCCCAGATCACGCTCTCGTTGATCTGCGCCCCGGATTCCACCTCCTTGTAGGGGTAGATCCGTACGCCGGGCATGATCACGCTCTCGGCGCCGATCGTGACCTCGTCGCCGATCGCGACGCCCTCGTGGATGCGGACGTGCGCGCGGATGTCGCACGAGCGCCCGAGGATGGCGCCTTCCACGAGCGAGCTGCGCCCGATGTGCGTCGACGCGTCGATCAACGAGCGCGTCGTGCGCGTCCGCTCGCGCAGAGTCACCGTGTTCGAGAGCACGGAGTACTCGCCGACACTCGCTCCGGGGGCGATGCGGCAGTAGTTGCCGATCAGCGCGGGGCCTTCGACCTGCTCGAGGTCGGCGATCTCGACCCCCTCCCCCAACCACACGTTCCCGCGGATGCGGATGCCGGGGATGTTCAGGCGCACCTTCTCGTCGAGCGCGTCGAAGTTGGCCTGCCGGTACTGGTCGAGGTTGCCGATGTCCTGCCAGTAGCCGTCCATCACGTAGCCGTACAGCGGCCGGCCCATCTCGAGCAGGTAAGGGAACAGTTCTT
Organism: Gaiellaceae bacterium; assembly: GCA_045806365.1. Classification (GTDB taxonomy): domain Bacteria; phylum Actinomycetota; class Thermoleophilia; order Gaiellales; family Gaiellaceae; genus 3-1-20CM-4-69-9. The sequence goes on along the minus strand of JBJMJL010000044.1, from coordinate 251 downwards.
TCGAGAAGTCGTAGGGCCGGTCGCTCGGGACGTGCTTCAACACCTCGGGCTCCAGCACGTAGATGCCGGTGTTGATCGTGTCGGAGAAGACCTGGCCCCACGAGGGTTTTTCGAGAAAGCGTTCGATGCGGCCCTCGTCGTCGGTGACGACGATCCCGAACTCGAGCGGGTTGTCGACCGCCTTGAGCCCGACCGTGACGGCGGCGCCGCGTTTCTTGTGGAACGCGACCAGCTTGCTGAGGTCGAGGTCG
>JBJMJL010000043.1:0-2834 GCA_045806365.1 Gaiellaceae bacterium | reverse complement strand
GCACGTCGTACGGCTTCTTCTACGCGCCCGCGAACCCTGACTATGAGGCCCCTCCCGACGAGCTTCCCCCGCTCCTCGTCCACGTGCACGGCGGCCCCACGGCCCACGTACAGACAGCGCTCGACCTCGGCGTGCAGTTCTTCACGAGCCGCGGTCTCGCCGTCGCCGACCTGAACTACGGCGGCAGCACCGGCTACGGGCGTGAGTACCGGGACTATCTGCAGCATCGGTGGGGCGAGGTCGACGTCGAAGACAGCGCGGCCGCCGCGCGTTACCTCGCAGGCCGGGGCGATGTCGACGGAGCCCGCGTCGAGATCGACGGTGGCAGTGCCGGCGGATACACGACGCTGCTCGCACTCGCCGTTCGCGACGAGTTTGCAGCCGGGACGTCTTTCTACGGCGTCGCCGACCTCGTCACGTTCCACGGAGAGACGCACAAGTTCGAGTCGCATTACGACGAGTACCTGATCGGTCCGTGGCCGGACGCCGTCGACGTCTACCGCGACCGCTCGCCGGTGACGCACGCGGACTCGATCTCGCGGCCGTTGCTGCTGTTGCAGGGCCTCGACGACAAGGTCGTGCCGCCGGCACAGTCGGAGGTCATCGTCGACGCGCTGCAGCAACGCGGCGTCCCGCATGCATACATCGCGTTCGAGGGAGAAGGACACGGCTTTCGCAAGGCCGAGAACGTGAAGCGCGCGCTCGAGGCGCACCTGTCATTCCTGGCGCAGGTGTTCGGCTTCCACCCGGCTGACGAGCTGGAGCCGATCGCGATCGAAAATCTCGAGCACGTTGCTCACTGACCTCACGCGCAACGCCGTGCACGTCCTTCCGCAGGGCGAGCTCGAACGAAAGCTCGCGCTCGGGAGGCCGCTGCGCGTGAAGCTCGGCATCGACGTCACGTCTCCGGACATTCACGTGGGGCGCGGCATTCCACTGCAGCGCATGCGCGCCTTCCAGGACGCAGGACACCTCGGCGTGCTGATCGTCGGTGACTACACGACGCGCATCGGCGACCCCTCCGGGCGCAGTGCAGAGCGTCCGATCCTGTCGGACGAGGAGATCGACGCGAACGCGCGTGAGTACCAGGAGCAAGCGTTCCAGATCATCGATCCGGACAAGACGGAGGTTCGCCACAACGGCGAGTGGCTGTCGAAGCTCACGTACGCCGACGTCGTGCGGCTCGCGCGAACCATGACGGTGGCCCGGATTCTCGAGCGCGACGACTTCGCGCAGCGCTACGCCGCGCAAGAGCCGATCTCCGTCTCCGAGCTGCTGTACCCGCTGATGCAGGGATACGACTCCGTGGCGGTACAGGCCGACGTCGAGCTCGGCGGCACCGACCAGCTCTACAACCTGCTCACCGGCCGCGAGGTGATGGAGGCCCACGGGATGGAGCCGCAGGTCGTGCTGACGACGCCCCTCCTGGTCAGTTGGGACGGCGAGAAGATGAGCTCGTCCGTCGGCAACAACATTCCGCTGAAGGCGGCGCCCGAGGAGATGTTCGGGCGCACGATGCGCATCGGCGACGAGCTGCTGCCCGAGTGGTATCGCCTCGTGTGGGAGCGTGACCTCGACCCGGCAGCCGACGCGCTCGAGGCGAAGCTCGCGCTCGCGCGCTTCATCGTCGAGCGCTCACACGGTGCCGAGGCGGCGCAGCGCGCAGAGGAGCACTTCACCCGCGTCGTTCGCGAGCACCAGGCGCCGGATGACGTTCCGGAGGCTGCGCTGCCGGACGGCGATCCCGTCCATCTGCCGGCGCTGCTCGTCGAGCACCTCGGGGTCGGGTCGACCAGCGAGGCCCGGCGTCTGATCGCCCAGGGCGGGGTCAAGCTCGAGGGCGAGCCCGTCGCCGAGCTGGACGTCCCTCGCCAGCGGCTGGACGGTGCGCTGGTCCAGGCCGGCAAGCGCCGTTTCATGCGCTTCCGGGCCGCTTGACCGACCCCTCATCGTTGCTATCATTCTCCGGCTGCCCGATAGGGCGGCGTGAGACGGTCCCTGTACCTCGACACTGGAGCGCCCTCAGGACGCAACGGATACGACGCAAGTTTCCGAGCATCCCTGGGCCTCTGGCGCGAGTCGGAGGCTTTTTTACGTCGTCAGCAGCGCCGGTCTTTGAAAACTCAGCAGCGTGCGTTTACGTCGAGACCTCGACGGTGCCGCGGCATCGCTTGCGATGCCGAAGCCGGCGAGGAAACGAACAACCTGTCACATCCCTAAGGCGTCGCTTGCGACGCCGCCTCAAAGCCGCGCCGGCTTCGCCGGGGCGGGGATGACGAAGGATGGACTTTGAGCACAAGCTCAAAGTGAAAAGACTCGCCGATTCGTCGGCGAATCATTCTTCACGGAGAGTTTGATCCTGGCTCAGGACGAACGCTGGCGGCGCGCTTAACACATGCAAGTCGAGCGAGAACCAGCCCTTCGGGGCTGGGGACAGCGGCGAACGGGTGAGTAACACGTGGGTAATCAACCCTCGGTACTGGGATAGCCCGGGGAAACCCGGATTAATACCGGATGGCCCTTCGGATCTTCGGCTCTGAAGGAAAAGGTAGCTTCGGCCTCCGACCGAGGACGAGCCCGCGGCGGATTAGCTTGTTGGTGGGGTAACGGCCTACCAAGGCAGCGATCTGTAGCTGGTCTGAGAGGACGATCAGCCACACTGGGACTGAGACACGGCCCAGACTCCTACGGGAGGCAGCAGTGGGGAATCTTGCGCTAATGCGGGAAACCGTGACGCAGCGACGCCGCGTGAGGGAAGAAGGCCTTCGGGTTGTAAACCTCTTTCAGGAGGGACGAAGCTACTCGGGTTAATAGCCCAGAGGGTGACGGTACCT
>JBJMJL010000042.1:0-17797 GCA_045806365.1 Gaiellaceae bacterium | reverse complement strand
CTGCCGCACGAGGTCCGGGAGCTCCCGCTCGATCGTCTCGGTGAAGATCTCCATCAGGAGCTCGACCTCGTCCGGCGGGCGCGTCCAGTTCTCCGTCGAGAATGCGTACACCGCGAGCGACTCGACGCCGAGGTCGATCGCCGCCTCCACCGTCCGCCGCAGCGCCTTCGTCCCCGCGCGATGCCCTGCCGCGACCGGCAAACCGCGCCGCCGGGCCCAGCGCGCGTTCCCGTCCATGATGATCGCGACGGCGCGCGCGACGTCCGGATAGTCGGGCTCAGGCGCCGGGCGGACGTTGCGCAGCGTGCGGATCTTCGTGCGGAGACTCACCGGCGTGCGTTGGCGAAATCTCGTTTTCCCGCCGGCGGCGTCACACGACGGCGAAGGCGGGCTCCGCCCGATACAGCCGTCGCCGACCAGGGAAGCGAGATCACACCTCCATGATCTCCGCCTCTTTGTGGCGGAGCAGGTCGTCGATCGTCTTCGTGTGCTGGTCGGTGAGCTTTTGCACGTTCTCCTCGGCGCGGCGTTCGTCGTCGCTGCCGACGTCTTTCAATTCCTTGAGGTGGTGCACTGCGTCGCGCCGCACGTTTCGCACCGCGACCTTGCCTTCCTCCGCGATCTTGCGCACGACCTTCACGAGCTCCTTGCGGCGCTCCTCGGTGGGCTGCGGCATCGGCAGCCGGATCAGCTTGCCGTCGTTCGACGGCGTCAGCCCGAGGTCGGACTCCTGGATCGCCTTCTCGATCGACTTGATCGACTGTGGGTCGAACGGCTGGATCGTGAGCATGCGCGGCTCGGGAACGTTGATCGTGGCGAGCTGCTTCAGGGGCGTCGGTGTGCCGTAGTAGTCGATCTGCACGCGGTCGAGGAGCGCCGCCGACGCACGGCCTGTGCGCACGGTGTTGAACTCGGTCCGCGTGTGCTCGATGCTGGAATCCATGCGCTTCTGCGCGTCCTGAATCAGGTCGTCGACGGTTGCCATCAGCGTTCCTCCTTCGCAGGCGTCGTGATGATCGTGCCGACGCGCTCGCCTGCGACGACGCGCCTGATGTTCCCGTTCGCGAGCGCGAACACGTGGATGGGCACTTTGTTGTCCATGCACAGCGAGAGCGCGGTCGTGTCCATCACCTTGATGCCGCGCTCGATCGCCTGCAGATGCGTCAACTCCGGCAGTAGTTGCGCGTCGGGATCGAGCCGCGGGTCATGTTCGTACACGCCCTGCGCGCCGTGCTTCGCCATGAGGATCGCGTCCGCGTTGATCTCGAGGGCGCGCAGCGCCGCAGCCGTGTCGGTGGTGAAGAACGGGTTTCCTGTGCCGGCCGCGAAGATGACGATCCTGCCCTTCTCGAGATGGCGGATCGCTCGACGGCGGATGTACGGCTCTGCAACCTCCTTCAGCTCGAGTGCCGAGAGGACGCGCGTGTACGCGCCTCGGTCCTCGAGGGCGTCCTGCAATGCGAGCGAGTTGAGGACGGTCGCCAGCATTCCCGCGTAGTCGGCCGTCGCGCGATCCATGCCTTCCGCGGCAGCGGACATCCCGCGGTAGATGTTTCCGGCGCCGACGACGAGCGCCGTCTCGACACCCGAGAGCTGGACTTCGACGATCTCTTGCGCAACGGCGTCGATCGTGGCGCGGTCCATCCCGTACTCGAGCTCGCCCATGAGCGACTCACCGGAGAGCTTGAGCAGCACGCGCCGGAAGACCGGCCGCAGCTCGCTCGACGTGGCGACCGCTTCCTCCGACTGGACGGTCATCCTCCGCTGAGCTCGAAGCGCTCGAACTCGAGCACCTCAGCGCCTTCCTCTTTCAGCGCGTCGCCGACCTTCCGCGAGGAGTCGTGGATCCACTCCTGGTCGACGAGCACGTTGGCGCCGAAGAAGCGCTTGTTCAGCATCCCTTCGACGATCTTGTCGCGAGCCTGCTCCGGCTTCGACTGCACCTCGTCGGTGCTCGCGTAGATCTCGCGCTCCTGCGCGACGGTCTCCTCGGGGACGTCGTCGCGGCCGATCCAACTCGGCTTCATCGCCGCGATGTGCATCGCCACCTTGCGCGCCAGGTCGTCGGAGCCGCCACGCATCTGCAGCAGCACGCCGATCTTGTTGCGCGGGGGATGCGCGTACGCGGCGATCTTCGCGCCGTCGACCGCCTCGAAGCGCGCAGCGCCCGTGACGACGACGTTCTCCCCCAGCTTGCCGGCGAGCTCCGTCCGCTCCTCCTCGAGCTCCGCCTCCGCGCCGGGGCCGTTCGCCTCGACCGACTCGAGCACTTTCTGCGCGAACGCGAGGAACACGTCGTTGTTCGACACCGGCTCCGTTTCACACCCCACCGCGACCATCGTCCCGCGCTTCGCATCGTCGGCGAGCCGGTAGCCGACCTTGCCCTCGGGCGTCGCGCGGTCGGCGCGCTTCGCGGCGCCGGCCATGCCCTTTTCGCGCAGGAGGCGGATCGCAGCCTCCATATCGCCGTTCGCTTCCTGCAGCGCGCGCTTGCAGTCCATCATCGGCGCACCGGTCTGGTCGCGCAGCTCCTTGACCAGCGCTGCGGAGATCTCAACCATTGCTGCCGGTCTCTCGCGGCACCTCGGGCGGCTCCGCCGGGGGAGCCTCGGGGTTACCGGGAGCTGCCTCGGCATTACCGGGAGCCGCCTCTGCCGCCACCGGTTCTTCGCCGGGCGAGACCTGCTCGTAGTCCCCCTCGGGCACCGTCTCCGCGTCGGACGCCGCGGCGCCGTTCGTCTCCGGCGGCGTGAAGTCGGCGGGCGTCGCCTTTTGTCGGCCGGCAGCGATGCCGTCGGCGATGACGCGCACGATCAGGTCGCACGAGCGAATCGCGTCGTCGTTGCCGGGGATGACGTAGTCCGCCTCGTCGGGATCGCAATTCGTGTCGACGAGTGCGATCACCGTCAGACCGAGGCGGCGGGCCTCGCGCACCGCCAGTTGCTCCTTGCGGAGGTCGACGATGAAGACGGCGTCGGGCTGGCGCTTCATGTCGGCGACGCCGCCGAGATTCTCGTCGAGCTTCTCGAGCTCGCCCAGCATCGAGATCCGCTCCTTCGCCGGCAGCAGGTCGAGCTGCCCCTCCTCCTTCAGGCGACGGAGCTCGTGCAGGCGGTCGATGCGATCAGAGATCGTGCGCCAGTTCGTCAGCAGCCCACCGAGCCAGCGGTGGCTGACGTAAGGCATGCCGACGCGCTTCGCCTGCTCCTCGACGGCCGACTGGCTCTGCTTCTTCGTGCCGACGAACAGGATGGAGCCGCCGCGCTCGGAGAGGTTGCGCGCGAAGGCGTGCGCCTCTTCGAGCAGCTGCAGCGATTGCTGCAGATCGATGATGTAGATGCCGCCTCGCTCGGTGAAGATGAAGCGGCGCATCTTGGGATTCCAGCGTCGCGTCTGGTGGCCGAAATGGACTCCAGCCTCCAGGAGCTCGCGCATAGAGACGACGGGCATCGGGTGATTCCCCTTTCTGGTTGGTGACTCAATCGCGGCCGGCGGGGCCTGGCTGGAACCGGCATCCGTCGAACGCCGGCACCACCACCCAGACGAGATCCACCGGGTTGGGTTACGAAGCGGCCGCCATTCTAGCGGCCGTCTGGAGATCCTCCGGCAGCGGCGACTCGACCTGGATGCCCTCCCCACTGAAGGGGTGCGTGAACGTCAGTCGGGCCGCGTGCAGGAACTGGCGCTGCAACCCGAGCTCCTGCGGGCGGCCGTAGACCGCGTCGCCCGCGACCGGAAGGTCGATCGCGGCGAGATGCACACGGATCTGATGCGTTCGGCCGGTCTCGAGCTTGACGTCGAGGAGCGCATGGCGGGGGAGCAGCTCGACGACCTCGAAGTGCGTGACGGCGTCGCGCGGCGTCGCGGTGTCGAGCGAGTGGCGCATCGGATCGCGACGGTCGCGGCCGATCGGCGCCTCGATTCGGCCGCGCCGCGAGCGCGGACGACCGACGACCAACGCCAGGTAGTGCCGCTCGAGCTCGCGCCTGCGCACGAGCGCCTGCAGGCGCTGGTGCGCCTCTTCGGAGCGTGCGACGACCATCAGTCCCGACGTATCGCGGTCGAGGCGGTGGACGATGCCAGGACGGTCGGCGTCGCCGCCGGCGACGTCGTGCGCAAGCAGGCCGTGGACGAGCGTGCCCGTCGCATGTCCCGGCGCGGGATGCACGACGAGCCCGGCGGGCTTGTCCACGACGACGAGGTGCTCGTCCTCGAAGGCGATGCGCAGCTCCATCTCCTCCGGCGCGAGCTCGGTCGCTGGGCGTTCGGGCGCGTCGAACTCGAGCTGCTCGCCTCCGGCGAGACGGTGGCTCTTCTGTGCACGCGTCCCGTCGACCAGCACACCGGTCGTGAGCACGCGTTCGGCGATGCTGCGCGAGCCGATCTCCGGCAACGAAGCGAGAAAGCGGTCGAGCCGCTCGCCGGCCGCTTCGTCAGGAACGCGTTGCTTCACGCACGCGCTGTGGTCGTGCGGCGTTGCGATCGGCCGCGACCAGCGCGAGCAGCAGGGCCGCGACGCCGACGACGATGAACGTGTCGGCAAGGTTGAACGCAGGCCAGTACGTCAGGTCGAGGAAGTCGGTCACGTGTCCGAGCCGGACGCGGTCGATCAGGTTCGAGACGCTACCGCCGATCACGAGGCCGAGCGCCACCGGCAGCACGGGGTGTCGCGAGCCCGAGCGCGCAAAGAAGTACAGCATCCAGGCGACCGCCAGCGCGGTCAGCAGGATCACGATCGGCGTGGCGCTGGCGAACAGCCCGAACGCGATCCCGGAGTTCGTCACGTGATGAATCGAGAACGGCCCGACGATGTGCACCTCGTCGTTGAGGTCGAGCCGGTTCGTGACGACGGCCTTCGTCAGCTGATCGGCGATGAGCGCCGCAAGGGCGACGGCGGCGAGGCTCAGCCACTCGTGCCACGTCGCGCCGAGCGGACGGACTGCCGACGAGATCGGCGTCAATCCATCAGTCGTCGACCCGACCCTGACGTCGGGCACATCGTTCAACGACGCTCCCGCTCGCGCTGGCAGTCGATGCAGAGCGTCGCCCACGGGCGCGCTTCGAGCCGCTCCTCGGGAATCTGCTTGCCGCAGTTGGTGCAGGTGCCGTACGTCCCATCCTCGATGCGCCCGAGCGCGGCGTCGATGTCGGCGAGCACGTGCTCCGAGTTCTCCTCGAGCGAATAGTCGAGCTCTCGGTCGTAGGTGTCTGTCGCGGTGTCCGCGAGGTGGTTGTCGTAGACGGCGTCCTCGCCGGTCTCCTCGGACATCGACCCGGGATGGTCGTCGTGGAGGTTCTGGATCGCGGATGCAACACGCTTGCGCTCCTCGAGCAGCAGGTCGCGGAAGTGGTTTGTGTCGATGGCGCTCACGTGCGGCCCTCCTTTCCTGCGGCGGACGAAAGACGTCGCTCGATCTCCTCCGGCTCGACGCCGGCAAGCTCGACGATCTTGTCCCGCGCACCGTGCCCCGAAACGAGGGTTACGGCGTTTCTCGGCAGCGACAACGTGTCGGCGAGCAAGCGCACGACCGCCTCGTTCGCGCGACCACCTTCCGCCGGCGCGACAACGCGAAGCTTCCAGGCGTCACCATGACGCCCGACTACCGCGGCGCGCGAGGCTCCCGGAGCGACTCGCAGCCGCAGCCGCATAGAAAGCGCCTCCATGCAGGGATCCTAGCCCTTGGGTCATTCGGCTTTGGCAGGTTTGAACGGGCGGGCGCCTACGCTGCTTGCTCCTCCGGGACTTCGTGGTCGACGAGCGCGAGGGCGGACTGCAGCAGCGAGCGCATGCGGCGTACCTCCCCGAGCAAGCGGTCGTGATCGGCCCGAGCGCGCCGGGTGATCGAGCGCGCCTCCGACCGCGCCTCCTCGACGATCAGGTCGGCCTCTTTCCGCGCCTGCTCCTTGAGCGTGACGGCGGCCTTCTCGGCCGACACGAGCGTCGTGCGCAACAGGCCTTCGATCTCCCGGTAGCGGATCAGGTCGTCCTCGAGCTGCTCGACCTTGTCCGCCAGATCGGCACGTTCGCGCCACACGTCTTCGAAGCTCGCGACGATCTCGTCGAGCAGCCGGTCGATCGTGTCGCGGTCGTAGCCGCCGAAGAACGCCTTCGCCGGTTTCACATGTCTGATTTCGACTGGGGCGAGCGTCATGGCATCGTCCCCCCTTTCAATGCAGGCGGTCGAGAATGTTGATCGCAACCGCGAGAAGGACATAGAGCGCGGCCACGCCGACGACCGGTGAGAGGTCGAGCGGGCCGAAGTTCGGCAGAACGCGGCGCCACATGCGCAGGTACGGGTCGCACACGTCGTAGAGGAAGCGCTGGATCTTGTTCAACCAGACCGAGTACGGCATCCGCACCCAGGACGTGATGATGTAGGCCAGGATGAGCAGCGAGTAGATGTAGACGAAGACCTGCAGGAAGCTTTCGACGCTGTCGACAGCGTCGTAGAGCAAGCCGAGCGTGGCGCCGCACGCCATGGCGGTCACTTCGATGCCACTCGAATGAGTCCTACGCCTGGTTGAAGAACCCGCCGCGCTCGAGCAGGCGTGCCCGCTCCTCGGCGGACACCTCGACGTTTCGCGGCGTCAGCAGGAAGACCTTGTCGGCGACGCGCTGCATTCCGCCGTCGAGGGCGTAGGTGAGGCCGCTCGCGAAGTCGATCAGGCGCTTTGACAGGTCCTGGTCGCTGCTTTGCAGGTTGAGGATGACCGGGATCGATTCCTTGAACTTGTCCGCGATCTGCTGGGCGTCGTTGAAGCTGCGCGGGATGACGAGGTGAACCCGCACGGACGCGGGCCCCGGCACGGCCGCGACGCGCGGACGCAGCACCGCCGTCCGGTCGGAGCTCGGCTCGGGATCGGTCCAGTCGTCGAACTCCCGGTCGCGCCGGCGCGGCGCGAGCCGGCGCACGTTCGGGCGCTCGGCGTAGGACCGTTGGAGGTCCTCGTCGGTGACGTAGGCATCCTCGTCCCAATCCTCTTCCTCGGCGATGCCGAAGTAGACGAGCGTCTTGCTCCAGACATCCGCGAAGCCCATTTCGCGCGAAATGTTACTCCGCGTACAGGACTGACCCGACGCGGACGAGGGTCGCGCCCTCCTCCGCAGCGATGCGGTAATCCTGGCTCGTCCCCATCGACAGCTCGTGGAGGCCGTGCTGCTCGGCGAGCCGCCGCAGCATCTGGAAATACGGCCGCGAGGCTTCGGGGTCGGCCGTCTCGGGCGGCATCGTCATCAGCCCGCGCGCATCGCGATAGAGCTCGAGGAACTGCGCAAGCTGCGCGGGCTCGATCCCGGACTTCGACGCTTCGCCGGCGAGGTTGACCTCGACGAGCGCCGGAACGGCCAACCGCCGAGCGGCCGACTCGGAGTCGAGGGAGTGGACGAGCTCGCAGATGCGGTTGACGGCCTTCGCCTTGTTCGACTGCAGGTGCCCGATGAAGTGCCAGCGGAACGCATCGCCGTACTCGGCGTGCTTGCGTTCGAGGTCCTGCGCGCGGTTCTCGCCCACCACTTCGACACCGGCCGCCGCGAGCACGCTCATGTCGGCCACCGAGACGTACTTCGTCGCCGCCACGATCGTGACGCCGTCGCCCACTTCCGAGCGGATGCGCTCGAAGTTCGTGCGCACACGGTCAGGCGACGTAGCCGATCACTCCCTGCCGCCCCGTGACGCCGCCGTCGCGCCGATGGGAGAAGAACTCGGCGTTGCACGCCGTGCAGACGTCGAGCCGCTCGACGAGCTCCACGCCGGCAGAGCGCAGGGCACGGTCGGCGACGGTCCAGAGGTCGAGGTTGCGGCCGCGAACCGCGTCGCGGCCGAAGCGCGCGCGATAAGCGCCGGCGATGTCGTCGCCCACTTCGTAGCAGCACGGCCCGATCCCGGGCCCGACGGCCGCGGCGAGCCGCTCCCCGCCGAGCGCGGCGACGCCGGCTTCGACGATGCCCTCGAGCACACCGAGCCGCCCGGCGTGCAGCAGCGCGAGCCCAGGCTTCCCGTTCTGTCGTGCCAGCGCAACTGGGAGGCAGTCGGCAGTCACCTTCAGCATCGGCACGCCGCGCTCCTCGGTCCAGAGACCGTCGCCGTCCCTCCCCCGCTCCCCGGCGCGGGCACGGTTGACCGTTGCGGCGTGGACCTGCCGGTTCATCGCGAGGCGGTCGACGTCGGCGCCGACGGCGTCACACAGACGGCGCCGGTTCTCCGCCACGTTGTACGAGGCGTCGGCCGTGAGCAGGCCGAGGTTCAGCGACTCGTACGGCGCGGGGCTGACTCCGCCGTGACGGGTGGAGAACGCCACCACGTACGGGCCGGGGGTGTCCCACGAGAGGAGCGGGACGCTCACCGCTGCACGCGCGCGAGCAGCTGCTCGCGGGTGTTCAGGGAAGGCTGCTCGACCACCGCATCGAGCAGCGAGTCGAGCGTGCGGCCGAGCGCGGGGCCTTGGCTGTAGCCGAGCTGCAACAGGTCGTTGCCGTCGATCGCCAGGTCCTCGAGGCGGTGCGGATGTACGCGTTCCTGCTCGAGCAGCGTGCGCAGGCGCGCGGCGGCGTCGAGCTCGTCTTGCGAAACTCGCTTCCCCCGCAGGTCGGCCTCCTTGTGGGCGACCAGGTCGAAGGCGAGCTCGTCGCCGTGCTCGCGCAGGAAGCGGCGCGCGAACAACGCGTCGACGTTCTCGAGCGCAAACGCGTGGGCGCCGACGAGCCGCGTCACGTACGTCTGCGTGCGAGCCGGATAGCGCAGGCGCGCGAGAGCGTCGTGCGCGAGCCGCGCGCCGCGCTGCGCATGATCGCCGTTCGCACCGGGCTTGCCGGTGTCGTGGAGCAACGCCCCGAGCCTGACTGCGAGGTTCGCCTGTGCGTCGGCCGCGGCCTGCACCACCGCGAACGTGTGCTCGTCGAGCGGCAGATGCTGCCGGTCGCTGTCCTGCTCGAAGCCGACCGCCGGCGCCAGCTCCGGAAGCAACACGACGAGCACCCCGGTATCGCGCGCGAGCTTCAGCGCTTTCGCCGGCTCCCGGCCGAGCAGCAGCTTCGACAGCTCGTCGCCCAGCCGCTCTCCGGACACGAGCGCGACGTTGCCGGCATCCTCCCGCATCTGCTCCAGCGTCTTTTCGTCCGGCGTGAGGCCGCGCTGCGAGACGAGGCGCAGGCCGCGGACGATGCGCAACGGATCCTCGGCGAAGCTGCGTTCGCGCACGATCCGCAGTACTCCGCGCTCGAGATCGGCGCGGCCGCCGAAGGGATCGACGAGCTCGCCCGTGTCGAGTCGGCGCGCGATCGCGTTGACGGTGAAGTCGCGCCGCGCCATGTCGTCCTCGATCGACAGGCCGGCGTCGGCGACGATCTCGAAGTCGTGGCGGCCCGGTCCAGTGCTGCGCTCGGCCCGCGGCGGCGCGAACTCGATGCCCGCAGGCGCAGCTGCCCGCACGCGCTCGTCACGCGGGTAGAGGCGCGCGCCGACGCGCCGACCGCCGACTTCGAAGTCCTCGACACGCCCGTGGGTCTCGAGCGCGCGCCGCAACCCGTCGTAGTCGACCCCCGGCACGACGAAGTCGGCATCTTTGGAGTCGAGGCCGAGGAGCTCGTCGCGCACGGCGCCGCCGACGAGGTACGCGTCGAGCGCGAGGCCGCGCACGAAGTCCTCGATCGTCCTGTCCACGCCGGACCTACGCGAGCGCGACGGCCTCGATCTCGACGAGCGCACCGGAGGGGAGCTTGGCGACCTCGACGGTCGAGCGGGCGGGCGGCTGGTCGCCCACGTGCTGCTTGTAGACCTCGTTCATCCCGGGAAAGTCGTCGAAGTTCTGCAAGAAGACGGTCGTCTTCACGAGCCGGTCCATTCCGCTCCCCGCCGCCTCGAGGATCGCGCGCAGGTTCGCGAGCGCTTGCTCGGTCTGCTCCTGAATGGTGTCGCCGGCGATCTCGTCGTGGCCCGGCTTCAACGCCACCTGCCCGGCGACGAACACGAGCCCTGCCGCCTTGATCGCCTGCGAGTACGGCGCGCCCTGGAACGGCGCCGGCGCGGCGTCGGTGCGGATCATTTCCTTCATGCGTTCTCCCTTCTGCGCGGTCGGAGCGCTTGGGACAGCGCCACGCCGAGGGCCTTGAAGATCGCCTCGAGCACGTGCTGCGTGTCGGTGCCTTCGAGCAGGCGCACGTGCAGGGTCAATCCGGCCGTCTGTGCGAGCTCGTCGAGGAACCGCGCGGCCAGATCGCCCGCGAGACCGGCGATGCGTGCCTGCGACAGGTCGACATTCGAGACGAGGAGCGGCCGACCCGTCGCCTCGAGGGCGACGTGCGCCAGGGCCTCGGCGACGGGAATCACGGCGGAGCCGTGCCCGCGCGCGGCGTCGGACCGCAGCGACTCCGCAAGCGCCTCCCCCAGCGACCGCGCCGCTGCGGTGATCTCGACTTCGGGGCTGCCCGGCTCGACCTCGAGCGCGAGATCGAACGACGCGTAAGCGGCGAGGAGCGTCAGCAGGTGGTCGAGCACCGGGACGCCGGTGGCGATGTTCGTGTCGCCCCGTCCCGCGACGTTCACGCGCGCGCTCGCACGCCCCTGCCCGGTCGCCGCCATCGTGCTGAGCCTAGCTCTCGACGCGCTCGATCTGCGCACCGAGCGTGCGCAGGCGTTCGTCGATGCGTTCGTAGCCCTTGTCGATCTGGTAGACCGCGCCGATCGTCGACGAGCCCTCGGCGCACAGGCTCGCGAGCAGCATCGCCATGCCGGCGCGGATGTCCGGGCTCTCCATCCGCTGTGCGCGCAACTTCGCCGGTCCGGTGACGACGGCGCGGTGCGGGTCGCACAGGATGATGCGCGCGCCCATGCTGACGAGCTTGTCCGTGAAGAACAGCCGGTTCTCGAACATCTTCTCGAACATCAGCATCGTTCCCGCCGCCTGCGTCGCGACGGTCAGCGCGACGGAGGTGAGATCCGACGGGAATGCCGGCCAAGGGCCGTCCTCGATCTTCGGGACGTGGCCGCCGAGGTCGTCCTGCACGAGGAGCTCTTGCCGTGGCGGCACGCGCACGAAGTCGTCGCCCTGCTCGACGTGCACGCCGAGCTTTTCGAAGGCGTGCAGGATCGACACGAGATCAGCCTGGTTGACGGCGTCGATCGTGATGTCGCTGCCGGTGATGGCAGCGAGCCCGATGAAGCTGCCCACCTCGATGTGATCGGGGCCGATCTCCCATTCACCGCCGCCGAGCGCGTCCACGCCCTCGATCCGCAGCACGTTCGACTCGATCCCTTCGATCCGCGCGCCAAGCGATCCGAGGAAGCGGCAGAGATCCTGCACGTGCGGCTCGCACGCCGCGTTGCCGATGACGGTCCGGCCGGGGGTGAGGGCCGCGACCATCACCGCGTTCTCCGTCGCCATCACGCTCGCCTCGTCGAGGAAGATGTGCTTCCCGCGCAACGCGCCGCCCCGCATCTCGTAACGCCGCCCGATCTCGATGTGCGCCCCGAGCTCCGCGAATGCATGAATGTGCGGGTCGAGCCGGCGCCGGCCGATCACATCGCCGCCCGGCGGCGGCGCGCTCACCGCACCGAGGCGTGCCAACAGCGGCCCGGCGAGCAGGAAGGATGCGCGCATGCGGCTGCAAAGCTCCTCGTCCAGGTCCTGCTTGTGGAGGTCGGCCGCGTGGACGCGAACCTCGTTCGGCCCAGTCCACTCCGCGTCGGCGCCGAGGTCGTTCAGGAGCTCGAGCATCGTCTCGACGTCGACGATTCGCGGGACGTTTCGCAGCGTGACCGGCTCGGTCGTCAGCACGCACGCGGCGAGGATCGGCAGGGCGCCGTTCTTGTTGCCGGCAGCCTGGATCCGCCCGTGAAGCGCGCGCCCGCCTTCGATCACGAACGCCTCGGCGGCATGTCCGATGACGGCCGTCTGGGACATCGCGGTAGCCTACCCACGCGATGGACGTGACTCGCGAACGCGCCTGGGAGACGCTCACGAAGTACACGAAAAGCGAAGCGCTCCTGCGTCACGCGCTCGGCGTCGAGGCGTGCATGGGCTGGTACGCACGGCATTTCGGCGAGGACGAAGAGCGCTGGCGCGTCGTCGCGCTGCTGCACGACTTCGATTACGAGATCCATCCGACGCTCGACCAGCATCCCCAGGACGGCGCGGCCATCCTGCGCGACGAGGGCTATCCCGAGGACGCGATCGAGGCCGTCCTCTCGCACGCGGAGCACCTCGCGATGCCGCGCGACACGCTCCTGAAGAAAGCGCTGTTCGCATGCGATGAGCTTTCGGGCTTCGTGCACGCGGTCGGACTCGTTCGTCCGTCGGGGCTCGCGGGCCTGGAGCCGAAGTCGGTCAAGAAGAAGCTGAAGCAGCCGTCGTTCGCCGCCGGCGTGCATCGCGACGAGGTATATGCCGGTGCCGAGGCCCTGGGGCTCGAGCTCGACGAGCACATTCGGAACGTCGTCGCTGCGCTGCAGCCGATCGCCGGCGAGCTCGGACTGCGCACGGCCGCGACAGCAGAGGCGGCGTCGTGACGCCGCAGCTCGACGCGTTCGGCATCGTCGTCGGCGACATGGCGCGGTCGGTCGCGTGGTATCGCAAGCTCGGGCTGCCGTTCCCCGACGGCGCCGAGAACGAAGATCACGCCGAGGCGCCGCTGCCGAGCGGCCTGCGGTACATGCTCGACACCGAAGACGTCGTCCGCTCGTTCGACCCGAGCTGGACGCGCGGCGAGCACGTGGCCGGCGGGGCCTTCCGCTGCGAGTCCCCGGCGGAGGTCGACGGCGTCTTCAAGGACCTCGTCGACGCGGGCGGATCGGTGCACAAGGAGCCGTGGGACGCGTTCTGGGGCCAGCGCTACGCGCAGGTCAAGGATCCCGACGGCACTGTGATCGACCTGTACGCACCGCTCCCGCAGCAGGGGGAATAGGTACACGCGGGTTCACGGGGCCCACCGCTCCCGCCCACCGACAGCCTAGGCCGTGAAGCGTGACGTGTCCGTCACGGGACGGCGCCGAGAGTGCAAGACCTGCGCCCGTCAGGCGTTGAGGCCCGCGACGAGACGGTCGATGTCGTCGTGGTCCGTCCACCAACCGCACGAGGCACGCAGCCAGCCGGTGCCCGGCAGGTCGCGCACGACGACGCCGCGCTCGTAGAGCTTCGCGGCGGTCTCCGCCGGATCCCCGGGCGGGACGAACGAGACGAGCGTCCCCTCCCCGGGTTCGCCGATCACGTCGTATCGCTCGCCGAGAACCTCGCGACAGTGCGCCGTCATTGCCGCGGCGCGCTCGTACCGCCACGGCGGCGCCGAGTCGAGCGCGGCTTCCATCCCGGCCAGCATGGGCGTGGCGAGCCACCCTGAATCGAACCGCGCCGCACCCTCCGTCGGGACAAAGGAGCCGTCGCGCTCGATCGACTGCTGGGCGAAGTAGCTCGGAAAGGCGATGCGCAACGCCTCCGGCTCGCGGACGTAGAGCGCGCCGAGCGGTTCGGGCGCGCAGAGCCATTTCTGCGCGGAAACGGTGTAGAAGTCGACGTCGCCGACGTCGACCTGAATGGCTCCGACCGACTGCGCTCCGTCGACGAGCAGGGGAAGCCCGGTCTCGCGCTTCAGCTCCTGAACCGGCATCACCTGACCCGTGGTCCAGAGGACGTGCGACAGCGCGAGCAGTTTCGTGCGCGGCCCGACGCACGCGGCGATGCGCTCGAGCGCTTCCGACGTCGGCCGGCCGGCCACCTCCGCGACGCGCACGCGCGCACCGGACACGCTGAGTGGCAAGAGCAGACCGGGATGCTCGGAATCGGTTGTGACGACCTCGTCTTCAGGGCCGAGCGAGAGACCGGCGACGACGACGTTGCAACCGTCCGTCGTCGAGCTCGTCAGCGCCACGCGTGCCGACGTGGTGCCCAGCAGCGCCGCGACGCGCTCGCGCACGCGCATCCGCAACGCGAGGACGCTCTCGAACCACGTGCGCCCGCCTCGCCCCTGCTCGAGGTCCCAGCGCGCACGGGCCTCCATCGCGTCGAGCGTGCTGCGCGCGACGGGGCCGAGCGTGCCGGCGTTCAGGTAAGCGAACCGCTCCAGCATCGGGAACTGCGCGCGAGCATCGTCGTACGTCACGCCATCTCCACCTCGACGTCGACCGGGGCGTGATCGGACAGAAGCCGCCCGTCGCGAGTGCGGCGTTCGGCCGGCCAGGCGTGCGCGTCGCCGGCGTAAGCGCCCCGCACGAGCACGTGGTCGATTCCCGTCGGCGTCGCGCCGCCAAAGCCCCAGTCGCTCGTCATCAGCTCGGCGAGCGTACGGGACCTGCGAACGCTGATGTTGAAGTCGCCGCCGAGCAAGACCGGCTCGTGCGGCAGCGCGAAACCGTCGACGAAGACCGCGGCGCGCAGGAGCTCGGCGTCGGCGATGCGCTTGTCCGGCCGGTAGCTCGTGGCGTGGAGGTTCCCGATCACGAACGTCTGCGCGTCCCGCCGCACGCGAATGGCCTGGCACACGCGCCGCTCCTTCCCCCAGGCCAGCCGTGCGACGAGAGCGAGCCCGAGGCGGTGGGCGTGCGCGCGCCGAAAGCGGAACGGGTTGAGCGCGACGTGCCGCTGCTCGACCAGCGCGAGCCCGGGCCCGAGCAGGACGGCATTCGCCTGTCCGGCGAACGCCGAGCGAAGCACGCCGGGATTCAACGCGGTGAGGACACGGCCGACCTCCGCCGTCGCCGGGAACGGCCCGAGCGACGGAGGCTGCCCGACGACGCCGACCGCCGTCCTGCCGCTCCACTCCGCGAGCCGGCCGAGCGCCCACACCGGCAGCTCCTGCAGGCAGACGACGGCGGGTTGATCGGCGACCGCCAGCCGTACCATCTCGTCGAGGAACGTTTCCCGTCCGGGCGGCGACGTGTTGCCGTGGAAGAGGTTCCAGGTCCGGACGAGCAGGCGCTCTACTGTACTGCGGTATGCGCGTCGTGCTCGCCGACCCGCCTGCCTTCACTCCCGCGTACGACCACGAGCTCGCGCACGCCCTCGCGCGCGCCGGCGCGGACGTCGAGCTCGTGACGTCGCCTTTCCGCTTCGGCGCCGTGCCGGATCCCGACGGCTACCGCCGCAGCGAGCCGTTCTACCCGCTGTCCTCCCGCGTCTTTGGTCGCTCTCGGCTGCGACTCCCGCTCAAAGCCGTCGAGCACGTACCGGGCATGGCGGCCCTCATGCGCCGAAAGCCTGACGTCCTGCACCTGCAGTGGCTCGCGGCGCCGCAGCTCGACCGCTTCCTGCTGCGTGCACGTGTGCCGACCGCGTTCACCGCGCACGACCTCCTACCGCGGCGCACTTCACGCAAGGTGGAGCTCTGGCAGACGCTGCTCCGGCGCTTCGACCGCGTGATCGTGCACAGCGAGCGAGGACGCGAGAGGTTGGCGGAGCTCGGCGTCGACGCGGTGGTGATCCCCCATGCGACGTTTCCGAGCGATCCCGCCCGCAACGACGACGGCCGCACGCTTCTGTGCCTCGGGACGATTCGTCCGTACAAGGGCCTCGGCGACGCGATCGCCGCGACGGAGCGCATCGACGGCGCGCGGCTGCTCGTGGCAGGCGATCCGCTCGAGCCTGTCAACGGCTACCGCGCGCAGGCGGGGGAGCGCGCCGAATGGCGGCTCGGTTACCTGCCGCTGCAGGAGCTCGAGCGCGCGCTCGGCGACGCGACCGTCGCGCTCTTCCCTTACCGGCCCGAGCTCGACCAGAGCGGCGCCCTGCTGCAAGCGCTTGGCGCCGGGGTCCCGGCCGTCGCGTATGACGTGGGCGGGTTGGCGGAGCCGATCGAGCGCTTCGGCGCCGGACGCGTCGTCCCCGCCGGCGACGTCGACGCCCTCGCCGCTGCAACGCGGGAGTTACTCGAAGACGCCGACGCGCTCGAAGCCGCGCGTGCCGGCGCCCGCCAGGCGCGCGAGTCGCTCACCTGGTCGGCTGCAGCGGCCGCGCACCTCGAGCTCTACCGTCAACTCGTATGAGGCTGCGGCGCGCTCGCTTCGCAGAAGTCATCGACCGTCAGCTCGACCTGTTCGAGCGCGAGCAGCGCGGCCTGATCGACGACTGCATCGCCGCGGAGCGCGCCTACACCAGCGCCGACCGCGACGAGGCCGAGGAACGCTACGGCGACTACGTCGACCTCGTCGAGACGGGGACGGAGGTGCTCGCGGACCTGCGCGACAACTTCGCCGCGACGCTCGACGAGGATGCAGCGGAGGAATACACCGCCGCATTCAACCGGGCAGTGCTGAAACGGCTGCGCCGCTTCGCGCTCGAGATCGAAGACCGCTAGAACAAGCGCGTCAGGTGGCCGGCGAAGCCGCCGACGATCGCGCCGTAGGCGAGGTGCCCGAGCAGGTTGGCGATCGCGGTTCGCTCGCCGTAGTTCTCGAGCAGGAAGCCGGGCGGCTCGAGCAGCGGCGTCTCCTCGGCATCGGACCACGGGGTGCCCATACGCGGGTGACCCGCGGGCAGCAGGACGGCGACGAGCGCCCCGCCGGCAAAGATCCCGTGGACGAAGCCGAGGCCGAGCCCGAACAGCCAACCGGCATGGCCGACGGCCCTGAACACGGCGTAGTACAGGAGCGAGAACAGCAGCCCGTTGACGAAGTGCGTCGCATATCCGATCGCGCTGGCGCGGCTGCGGTTCGACGTGAACACCGTCCCCAGCATCAGCGGCAGGTCCATGCGGGTGATGCCGAGCTGCTGAGCAAGGCGCAGGCCGGTCGTCAACACGATCGTGCCGATGAACCCACCCGCGATCGTTCCCCAGAGAGTCACCGCGGTGCGTGCTCGATCGACACTGCTGCGTTGACGAGCGCGAGGTGGCTCAATCCTTGCGGATAGTTGCCGAGGTAGTCGCGCGACGCCGGATCCATCTCCTCAGAGAACAAGCCGACGTGATTCGCGAGCTCGACGAGCGAGTTCATCAGCTCGACGGCTTCGTCGACGCGTCCAAGGCGCGCGAGCGCGTCGACGAGCCAGAACGAGCACGTGAGGAACGCTCCTTCATGACCGGTGACTCCATCTTCGCCCCGGTATCGATAGACGAGGGGCCCGTCGGCAAGCTCGCGACGGACGGCGTCGACGAGCAGGTCGAGGCGCTCGCGCGAGCGCGGCGGATATCCGAGCAGCACCATCGTCAGCAGGCTCCCGTCGAGCTCCGGCTGGTCCGGCGCGCGAACGTAGCTGCGCAGTTGCTCGCTCCAACCGTTGTCCTCGACGAAAGCGCGGATTTCGTCGGCCTCCGTGCGCCAGCGTTCGCGTCGGTCCGGAAGCGCGCCGCGCTCCGCAAGCTCGCACGCGCGATCCAGCGCGACCCAGGTAAGAGCCTTCGATTGAGTGAAGTGCGTCGGGTCGTTCCGGACCTCCCAGATGCCCGAGTCCTTTTCGCGCCAGTGGTCGGCGACGTAATCGGCGATGCGGCCGAGCTCCCTGCCGGTGCTGCGATCGATCTCGGAGCCCGACTCGACGTACAGCCACGCGGCATCGAAGAGCGAGCCGTACACGTCGAGCTGCACCTGATCGGCCGCGCCGTTGCCGACGCGCACGGGCGGAGAGCCGCGATAGCCCGCAAATCCATCAAGCGTCGACTCCGACGCCTCCGCGCCGCCGTCCACCCGGTAGAGGATCTGGAGACGCGGCTGCGTGATTCGCGATGCATGCATGATCCACCAGAAGAACGACGTCGCCTCGTCGTGGTAGCCAAGCCGCAAGAGCGCGTCGAGCGTCCAGCTTGCGTCGCGTACCCACGAGTAGCGGTAGTCCCAATTGCGTTCGCCGCCGTACCACTCGGGCAGCGACGTCGTCG
>JBJMJL010000041.1:0-5683 GCA_045806365.1 Gaiellaceae bacterium | reverse complement strand
AGCGGCGTCTCGCTCGGAGTGCACGAGTCGCAGAGCCGCACCTGGGAGAACCTCGTCGGCCGCAGCCGCGCGTTCTGGCGCTGGTTCTACCCGACCTTGCAGTCGGCGTTTCCGGCCCAGCTGGGCGCCGTCGACGAGGAGGTGTTCTACCGCGCCGTCAACAAGGTGCAGCCGTCCCTGATCCGCATCGACGCGGACGAGGTGACCTACAACCTCCACATCATCCTGCGCTTCGAGCTGGAGCAGGACCTGATCGAGAGCCGGCTCACGGTAGGTGATCTGCCGGAGGCGTGGAATGCCCGGATGGACGAGTACCTCGCTGTCGACGTCCCGGACGACGCGCGGGGCGTCCTGCAGGACATGCACTGGGCCGGCGGCGCATTCGGTTACTTCCCGACCTACGCGCTCGGGAACCTGCTGTCCGTGCAGATCTGGGAGCGCGCAATCCAGGACCTCGGGGATCTCGACGAGCGCTTCGAGCGCGGGGAGTTCTCCGATCTGCGCGAGTGGCTCCGCGAGCATCTCTACTCCCTCGGGGCCAAGCTCACGCCGCAGGAGACGATCGAGCGTGTGACCGGATCGCCGCTCGAGGCAAGGCCCTATGTCCGGTACCTGCGCGAGAAGCTCGCGCCGCAGGCCGCATGAGCGTCGCGACGACGGCCGACGGGACCTCACCCCTCGAGCGCCTGAAGGCGATCCTCGCCGAGCTCGCCGACCTCCAGCACGCCGAGTCGCTGCTGGACTGGGACGCGCGCGTGTCGATGCCGTCGGCCGGGGCGGAGGCGCGGGCGAACGTCTCGGCGACGCTGACACGGCTGATGCACGAGCGCTTCGTCTCCGACGAGGTCGGCGAGCTGCTCGAGGAGCTCGGCGGCCTCGACGACGAGGACGCGGTCGCCCTCGTACGTGTGACACGGCGTGCGTGGGAACGCGCACGCCGTGTTCCCTCCGGGCTGGCGGCGGAGCTCGCCCTCGCGCGCGGCATCGCGCTGGCGGCGTGGGACAAGGCCAAGGCCGCGTCCGATTTCCCATCGTTCGCACCGCATCTCGAGCGGCAGCTCGAGCTGAAACGACGCTACCTCGACTGCTTTCCGGCCGGAGAGAGCTCGTACGACGTGCTCCTGGACGAATACGAGGAAGGGATGACGACGGCCGAGGTGCAGCGCGTGTTCGACAGGCTGAAAGAGGAGCTCGTGCCGCTGATCGAGGCCCATGCCGACACCGGCGACGTGGTGCTCCGCGGTCCGTTCCCCCTCGCGCAGCAGGAGGCCGCGAGCCGCAAGATCCTGGCCGCGTTCGGCTGGGACGAGACGAGCTGGCGCCTCGACGAGACACCGCATCCGTTCGCCTCGAAGCCGGGCGTCGGCGACATTCGGCTGACGACGCATACGGAGCAGGACGACCTGACGTCGCTCTTCTCGACGATGCACGAGTTCGGGCACGGCGTGTACGAGTTCGACATCGACGAGGCGTACGCACGCACCCCACTCGGCCACGGGACGTCGAACGGGATCCACGAGTCACAGAGCCGCATGTGGGAGAACCTCGTCGGGCGGAGCGCGTCATTCTGGCGCTGGTTCTATCCGCAGCTGCAGCCGCTCTTCCCGACGCTCGCCGACGTCGACGAGGAAAGGTTCGTCCGTGCAGTCAGCGCGATCCGGCCCACGTTGATCCGCGGCGACGCGGACGAGGCGACGTACGGGTTGCACATCATCCTGCGCTTCGAGCTCGAGCAGGAGCTGCTCGCCGGCACGGTCGCCGTCGCCGAGCTCCCGGAGGTCTGGAACGCACGCATGAAGCTGTACCTCGGCGTCGACGTGCCCGACGATGCCCGCGGAGTGCTCCAGGACATGCACTGGGCCGACGGCCTGTTCGGCTACTTCCCGACGTACCAGCTCGGCAACGTGATCTCCGTCCAGATCTGGGAACGGGCGCGGGCGGACCTCGGCGACCTCGACGAGCAGTTCGAGCGGGGCGAGTTCGGCTCACTCCGCGAATGGCTGCGCGAGCACGTCTACCGGCACGGCAGCAAGTACCCTCCGCGCGAGCTCCTGCGGCGCGTCACCGGGTCGGAGCTCGATCCAGAGCCGTACCTGCAGTACCTCCGCACGAAGTTCGCGTGACGGTCTGCGTCGTCGGCGCCGGCTCCATCGGCAGCCTGTTCGCAGCACACCTCGCGACGGTCACCGACGTGCTCGTCCTCACCCGCCGCGAGGAACACGCGCGCGCGCTCAACGCCGATGGATTGCGCGTGAGCGGCCGGCACGACTTCACGGCGCGACTGACGGCAGCGTCGGATGCCGGCGAGCTACCCGACTTCGACCTCGGGATCATCGCCACGAAGGCGAACGGCGTCGAGCCTGCGGCCAAGTCGCTCGGCGGCCGCTTTCCGGGCGCAACGGTGATGACCGTTCAGAACGGCCTCGGAGCCGAGGAGATCGTTCGCGCACACGGTTCGTGGCCGCTCATCTCCGCCGTGACGTTCATGAGCGGCACCAAGCACTCCGACACGCACGTCGAGTACGTCCTCGACACGCCGACATGGCTTGGGCCCTACGCGGAGACGCCGTTCACGCGCGTGCAGGAGATCGCCGCACTACTGATCGACTCCGGGCTGAAGGCGGAGCCGCTGCCCGACCTGCTGCCGGCTCAGTGGTCGAAGTTGATCTTCAACGCGACC
Organism: Gaiellaceae bacterium; assembly: GCA_045806365.1. Taxonomy (GTDB): domain Bacteria; phylum Actinomycetota; class Thermoleophilia; order Gaiellales; family Gaiellaceae; genus 3-1-20CM-4-69-9. Next base: position 3,003 of record JBJMJL010000041.1, on the reverse strand, counting down.
GTGAACGGCGTGGCTGCGCTGACGGGGCTGCGCCACGACGAGCACTTCGCCGCCGAGCGCGAGCTCGGCGACCTCGGCCATCTCGTGCACGACCTCGTCGACGAAGGCAAGCGCGTTGCGGCGGCAGCCGGGGTCGAATTGCACGACGATCCGTGGGAGATGAACGTGCTCGCGACGAAGCGCGGTAGCGCGCACTATCCGTCGATGCTGGAAGACGTCGACGCGCGCCGGCGGACCGAGGTGGAGCTGATCAACGGTGCGCTCGTCCGGGAGGCCGCCCGGCTCGACGTCGACGCGCCGCTTCACACGGCGGTCTACCGGCTCGTGCGGGCGAGGGAGGCGGCGTACTCATGAGAATCTGCATCGTCGGCTGCGGTGCCGTCGGCTCGCTCTTCGCGGCGAACCTGGCGCAGCTCGAGGACGTGCAGGTCTGGGCGTACGACCCGGCACGCGAGCTTGTCGCCGCCATCACCCGCGACGGGCTGAGGCTCAGCGGCGCGGGCGACGTCGTCGGCCGAATCCGGGCGACGACGGAGGCCTCGGACCTTCCCGCGTGCGACTTCGGGATCGTCGCGACGAAGGCGATGCATACCGCGGAGGCGATTGCGACAACGGCAGGCGCGTTCGGCGACGGCTGCGTCGCGTCGGTGCAGAACGGCGTCGGCAATGAGGAGGTGCTCTCGCTGCACGTCGACCGCGTCATCCGCGGCACGACGTTCCCGGCCGGGAAGGTCGTGGGGCCCGGCCACGTGCAGTGGGACGTGAAGGGTGACACGACGCTTGGTCCGTACGAGCCGAAGCCGGCGCCGCCCGCGGAGATCGAAAGGCTCGCCGACGCGTGCACGCGCGCCGGCCTGCCGACGGAGGCCGTCGCCGACGCGCGCGGCCCCCAGTGGCGGAAGGTGATCTTCAACGCGGCGACGAACCCGATCGGCGCGCTGACGGGGCTCACGCACGGACGCGTCTGCGAGCAGCCCGAGCTCCGTGCACTCGTGAGCGGGCTCGTCGACGAAGGCAAGGCCGTCGCGGCGGCGCAGGACATCGAGCTCGACGCCGACCCCGAGGACCTGATCGACCATGCCGCCCGACCCGACGTCGCGTACGACCACAAGGCGTCGATGCTGCAGGACGTCGAGGCGCGCCGTCCCACGGAGATCGACTATCTGAACGGCGGGATCGTCCGTTTCGGCGAGGCGCACCGGGTGCCGACGCCGCTCAACCGCGCGATCTGGGCGCTCGTGCAAGGGTTGGAGCGGTCGTGGTGAGCCCAGTAGAGGTCGAGCGCCGCTACGCCGCCGTGCGGGAGGCGATGGACACGCACGGCCTCGACGCGGTGCTCGTGTGCGGCTCCGAATACACCGGCTTCGAGGGCGCGGTCACGTACATGTCGGGCTTCGTGATCGTGCACCGCTACGCGTACGTGCTGTTACCGCGCGAAGGCGAGCCGTCGATCGTCTTCCCCGCCGAGGCGCGCTACGTCGGCGAGCACGCCACCTCCTGGATCGAGGACCAGGTGTTCGCGGACCGTCCCGGAGAATGGCTCGCCGAGCGGCTCGCCGGCAAGCGCACCGGTGTCTACGGCGCCGACTACGTCCTCACGGTGCGTGACTTCGCTGCGCTGCGCGAACGCCTCGACGTCGTCCCGTTCGACCTCGAGTTCGACCTCGCGCGCGCGGTGAAGAGCGACGAGGAGCTCGAGTCGGTCCGTGACTCCGTCCGCATCAACACCGACGGCTTTCACGCCTTCGCGGCCGAGTACGCGCCCGGCAAGAGCGCCGCCGCGGTGCTCGCGCCGGCCGAGAAGCTCTTCGTCGAGGCGGGCTGCGGGCGGCTGACGATGAACATGGTGCTCGTCGGCGCGGAGTTTGCGATTGCGCGGAGCGAGACGGTCCTCGGCGACTTCTGCGTCCCGTCGCTCGAGATCGCCGGCCCCGGCGGACACTGGGTCGAGGTGTCGCGCGCGCTCGGAAAGCCGAACGCGGAGGTGGCGCGGATGCTCGAGGCGTACGAGGAGTACTTCGACGCGGCCAGGACCGCGCTGCGCCCCGGAGCGACTGCGCACGACGCGCACCGAGCGGTGTCGAAGGGCTTCACCGACCGTGGCTACCACCTCGGTCACGTCACCGGGCACTCGATCGGCATGACGATGATCGAGCATCCGAAGATCGGAGAGGGCGTCGAAACCGAGCTGCGGGAGAACATGGTCTTCTCGATGCACCCGCACGTGATCGCCGAGAACGGGCACGACTGCCTCTACATGCAGGAGACCTGGCTCGTCGGGCCTGACGGCGGCATCCCGCTCTCGGGCCTCCCGTCGAAGATCTTCGACTACGGCACGTATGGCTCGCTCAGCTGACTGATGATCCGCTGGATCTCCGCCTTCATGTGGCGGGCGATCGCCTCGACGGGCCGCTCTGCCACGGCTACGCCGTGGCTGACCGGATCCACCGAGCCGAGGACGAAGATGTTCTCGTCGTTGTAGTCGTTCGCGGGCTCGGTGTAGTTGAAGCTCCCGGCGACCACGATCCGCTCGTCGATCACCATCAGCTTGTGATGGAGCTTCCGGACTCCGGATGCCCTGGTCGGCTGGTACAGGCTGATCCGCGGATCGCTCATCGTTTTCGGCGCCGCCCAGCCCTGTGCCGCCTGGCCCCGGTCGAGCACCCCCGTGATAGTCATTCCGCCCCGTGCCAGGGAGAGCATCGTGTCGTCGATCCCCGAGGACCCGGCGAAGGTGAAGATCGCGAAGAAGACCTCGTTCGCTCCCTTCAGCATCTGCTTCATGATCTCCAACTCGGGAGTGTGCACGGGCGCGAACAGGACCTTGGTCGGCACGCCGGCGAGGTCGAAGACCTTCGGCACCTCGCCGTGGATCTGGCGCCCGAATCGCCCGAGCTTCAGTTGCTCGATCTCCAGCTCGTACTGAGCGCAGACGCGGGTGTTGTGAAAGACGAAGACGTGATTCAGGTTCTTGTGCGTGTCGGTCATCGTGAAGTTCGCCGA
>JBJMJL010000040.1:0-13953 GCA_045806365.1 Gaiellaceae bacterium | reverse complement strand
TGATCACGAAGGAGTCGAGTGCCCCGGACCGGCGTCACGCTGCTCTCGCCCGGCATGTCGGCGATATCGCGATTCGGACTGCGCAGGGCTGGACCCTCGGCACGCGCTGGCTGCCTCGCACCGGAACCTTGACGCCGCCCTATCCCGGCTGGGTCTCGGATCAGAGCGCGTTCGGGCGTGCGGCATCGGAGGTCCTGACGGCAATGACGAGAAGTGCCGCGCTCCTCCCCGGTACCGGGCTGCCCAGGTGGGGAACGTACCGGCAGGCTGCGGTCGAGGCCGGTCTCTCCGGTCTCTACGCGGGGACGCAGATTTCCGCCGACGACGTCGCCGGCCGCCGGATCGGATCGAAGGTCGGCAAGCAGGCGTGGGCACTCGCCGAGCGCTATTTCGCCGGCACCGTGCGCTAGCGGCCCGAGCGCGCCTGAAGCCTGCGCGCAATCGTGTCCAGCGTGACGGCCAGCAAGAGGATGGTGCCCGTGACGATGTAGATCGTCCCCGTCTTGTATCCCGCCGTGTTGAGCCCGTTCGAGACCGTCGCGATCACGAGCGCGCCGAGGAGCGCGCTGCGCACCTCGCCGCGACCACCGAACAGGCTCGTGCCGCCGATCACCGCCGCAGAGATCGCGTCGAGCAGCAGCGTGCCGCCGCCGACGTTGAGGTCGACGGAGTTCAGCCGTGCGGCCAGGATCACGCCTCCCACCCCGGCCATGGCGCCGGAGATGATGAAGACGATGATGCGGATCCGGGCGACGTTGATGCCGGCGCGACGAGCCGCTTCGGCATTGCCGCCGACGGCATACACGTGGCGGCCGAACGGCGTTCGCTTGGCGAGAAAGGTCAAGCCGATGAGGAAGATGACGACGAGGACTCCGGCCAGCGGTAGCCCGTTCGGCACGTTGGCGTGGTTGGAGACGGCCACGGTCCCGAAGGTCGCGACAGCGACCCCGACAGCCTTGGCGATTACGAGCAGCGGGCTTCGGATCGCCACGCCGGCGCGGCGCTTGGCGACCATGCTGCCCAGCGTGGCGACGGCGTAGATACCGGTGACGAGCGCCGCGATGATCCACCCGGCGGTTGACGTGAAGAAGTAGACGGCCGTGTCGTTGATCCACTGGCTTTCGATCACGATCACGCCCTTTACCTCGAGCACCTGCAGGATCACTCCCTGCCAGATCAGCAGGCCGGCGAGGGTGACGACGAACGATGGGACGCCGACCAGAGCCACGACCGTGCCCTGCACGCCGCCGATGAGCGCGCATATCCCCACGGCGATCGCGATCGCGACGAGCGCCGGGTACGCGTGCCCGCTACCCGGGAGCTGGAACTCGGCGACTGTCAGGGCGGCGATCCCACTCAGATACCCGATCGAAAGGTCGATCTCGCCGAGCAGGAGGACGAAGACCACGCCGAAGGCGAGCATGGTCACGCCGGTCATCTGGACGATGATGTTGTTGAAGTTGTCAGCGGTGAAGAAGTTCGTCGCCTTGAAGCTGAAGAAGACGACGATCAGCGCGAGGCCGATGACGATGGGCAGGATGCCGAGGTTCCCGGCCCTCACGTTGTCGGCGGCCCGGCGCCAGAGGCCCGCCTGTGTCTCGGTCTCGTCTCCTTCCGGAAGACCGATTCCCGGTGCGGCGACGTCGACTTCGGAGCTCATGACGCCAGCTCCGGCGTTGTCTCAGGGATGCCCGCGACCTTCGTCGGGATCCCCGCGGTGATCGCCTGCACGACCTCCTGCTGGGTGGTCTGCTCACGCTCGTACACGCCCACGTCGCGGCCGAGGCGCAGCACGGTGATGCGCGTCGCCACCTCGAAGACGTCGTGCAGGTTGTGCGAGATGAGCACCACAGCCAGGCCCTGGTCGGCGAGGCGCTTGACGAGCTCGAGCACCTGCCGCGTCTGCGCGACGCCGAGCGCGGCGGTGGGCTCGTCGAGAATGACGAGCTTGGAGTTCCACTGCACGGCCTTGGCGACGGCGACCGACTGCCGCTGGCCGCCGGACAGCGACGCCACCGGCTGACGGATTGAACGGATGGTCGTGACAGACAACGACCTGAGCGTCTCCGCAGTGCGCTGCTCCATCACCGGCTCTTTCAAGCGCCAGAGCCAGTCGCGCTCCTCGCGTCCCAGATACATGTTCTGGACGACGTCGAGGTTGTCGGCCAGCGCGAGATCCTGGTAGACAACCTCGATTCCCAGCTTGGACGCGTCCTTCGGGCTGTGGATGTGAACCGGATTCCCAGCGAAGAGGATCTCGCCGCTGTCCGGCGCGTGGATGCCGGCCACGCACTTGACCAGGGTCGACTTGCCTGCGCCGTTGTCGCCGACGAGGGCCATGACCTCTCCGAGATGAATGTCGAAGTCGACGTCGGTGAGCGCCTGTACCGATCCGAACGACTTCGAGATGCCCCGGAGCTGGAGGAGAGGTGTGTCGCTCACGGTGGCCGCTTTCCTAACACATCGCCGGTGAGGGCGCCTGGTTCGGCGCCCTCACGGCCTCCACTCGTCGTTTACTTGCAGAACTGCGCGAACTCGCCGACGCACACGTCGGTCTTCTTCAGGAACTTGTCCTTGAAGAGCCTCGTGTAGTTGGCCTTCGTGATCGAGACGATCGGAATCTGGACGGTCGGCTCCTTCTTGCTGCCGTTCTTGCGGAACCCGTTGACGCCGGGCACCTTCTTCTTCTTCAGCAGCGCGACGGCCGCCTTGGCTGCAGCATTGGCCTCGTCGGGCACGTACTTGTAGACGGTCATCGTCTGCCAGCCCGAGATGATGTTCTGCACGCCCTGCACAGTCGCGTCCTGTCCCGACAGCGCGATCGGCTTGAGCTTCTTCGCCTTCAGCGCGGCGATCACAGCGCCGGCGATGCTGTCGTTCGCAGCGATGGCACCGTCGATCTTGTTGCTCGTCGACAGCAGCATCTGCTCGAAGATGGGCTGGGCGTTCGTCGCCAACCAGAGCGGCACGAACTTCTGCGGTCCCTTCGTCAGCTTGCCGCTCTTGAAGAGCGGGTTCAGAACGGCGTCGTTTCCGCTCTTGAACCAGAACGCGTTCTGATCGGTCGGACCGCCCCAGAGCTCGGCCACGACGGGCTTCGACTTCGACTTGAGCGCCTTGACGACGCCCTTCGCCTGCGCCGCGCCGACGGCTTTGCCGTCGAAACTGACGTAGACCTTCGCGACACCGCCGACCACCTGGCGGTCGTAGTCGATCGACGAACCGCCCGCTCTCGCGAACTTCTTCTCGATCGCAATCGACGTCCCCTGGGCGATGTCGGTGACAATGGCCACCTTCGCATGGCGGGACAGACAGGCATCCGCCTGCGAAACCATCTTCTGCGGGTCGTTCAACGCGTTCGTGATCGAGTACGTGACTCCGGCCTTCTTCAGAGCCTTGGCGAAGGCCGGTTGGTCGAACTGCTGCCAGCGCACGGATGACTTCGTGTCCGGTAGCAGGACACAGACTTGGATGTTGGCGGAGCTTCTGGCTGTTGCGCCAGCAGCCAGGACCCCGACCACGACGCCGACCAAAACCACGATCGCCGCCGACCTGCGAAAGAATCGCTTCACTGCAGTGCCCTCCTAGGGTGAGATTTCATGACTCTAGTACGAATTCGAGCGGGATTTGAAGACTTATTTGGCTTGTGACGGCCGGCACAGGTCTAACGTGCCTACTATCGCGCGATGGCGGAGATCGGCATTGGCATGCTCGGCTACGCGTTCATGGGAAAGGCGCACTCGAACGCCTTTCGCAAGCTCGCATACATGGCGTGGCCGCCCCCGCTCGTGCCGCGGCTCGTCGCGATCGCCGGCCGAAACCAGGACGCGGTGGCCGACGCTGCGCACCGATACGGCTATGACCGTTGGACGACCGACTGGAGTGAGATCGTCGCGGACGATCGGATCGGGCTGTTCGACAACGGTGGCCCGAACTCACTCCATGCGGAGCCGACGATCGCCGCGGCCGAAGCAGGCAAGCACGTCCTCTGCGAGAAGCCACTCGGGCGGACCGCCGCCGAGAGCCATGACGTGTGGCGCCGCGTCGCCGCCACCGGAGTCAAGCATCTGTGCGGGTTCAACTACCGCTTCGTCCCCGCGGTGCGGCTCGCGCGCGAGCTGATCGAGGAGGGCGCACTCGGAGAGCTCCGCCATTTCCGCGGTCGTTACCTGCAGGACTGGGGCGACGACCCGACACTCGACACGTGGCGCTTCGATCCCGAGCAGGCGGGATCCGGCGCGCTCGGCGATCTCGGCACACACGTGATCGACCTCGCGCGCTACCTCGTCGGCGAGTTCAGTTCGGTCTCCGGCATCGTCAAGACATTCGTGAGCGGTCGAAGGGTCGACGACGCGATCGAGGCCGCCGTCGAGTTCGAGGGCGGCGCGGTCGGGACGATCGAGTCGACGCGCCTCGCGCTCGGACGGCGCAACGCGTTTCAGTGGGAGATCAACGGCGCCCGCGGCTCGCTCTACTTCGACATGGAGCGTATGAACGAGCTGCAGGTGTTTCTCGACGGCGACGACCGCACGCGCGGCTTCAGAACGGTGCTCGTGACTGAGGCGAACCATCCCTTCATGGATCTCTGGTGGCCGCCCGGGCACATCGTCGGCTGGGGAGATACCTTCGTACACGAGGTGCATCACCTCCTGCGTTCGATCGCCGACGACACCGACGTCGCGCCGCACGGCGCCACGTTCGAGGACGGCTACCGCGCCTCCGAGATCGGCGAGGCGATCGTGCGATCGAGCGCCGGCGGTCGCCGCGAGCAGCTGACGTTCCGCAGCCTGACCGAGCGCGAATGACGCGATGAGCGCCGTCGCAGCCGTCGAGCGCGACCTGCGCGCAGCGGTCCGCGCGGACATCGTTTCACCCAGCGCTGCCTACCTGACCGACATGACCGAGGCGCGAGGGCTCAGCGGCCACGCAGATGCCGTCGCACTGCCCGGCACCGCGGAAGAAGTGACCGAAGTCGTCGCGTGGTGCTACGAGCACGGCGTCGCGGTCGTCCCCCGCGGCGGCGGGACGGGCTACGCCGGTGGCGCGGTCCCGCTCGAGGGCGGTGTCGTCGTGTCGCTCGAGCGGCTCGCGCGCGTTCGCTCATTCGACCCGCTGCTGTGGCGCATCGAGGTCGAAGCCGGGATGCGCACGGCGGACGTGCGCCGCGTCGCGCGCGAGGGCGGGCTGCTGTTCGCCCCCGATCCCGGCGCGGCGGAGCAGTCGCAGATCGGCGGCAACATCGCGACGAACGCCGGCGGGCCGCACGCGTTCAAATACGGCGTCACCGGTTCGTGGGTGACGGGGCTCGAGGTCGTGGTCGCTCCGGGCGAGCTCGTGCGCTTCGGCGGCGCCACGCGAAAGGACGTCGCGGGGTACGACCTCAAGCACCTCTTGATCGGCTCGGAGGGAACGCTCGGTGTGATCACCGCAGCATGGCTGCGTTTGACGCCCGCGCCGGAAGCGGCGTGGCCGGTGATCGGCTTCTTCGACGGTGTCCGTGGCGGCGTCGCTGCGATCGAGCGCGTCGTCGGCTCGGGCCTCCCGGCGGCCGCGCTCGAGTACCTCGACTCGGAGACGATGCGCTACGCGGGGCCGACGTTCCCCGGCGAGGTTCCTCCCGGGGCGTTCGCGGTGCTCGCGGAGGCCGACGGCTCGCACGACGAGGCCGCACGCGTGCGCGCGGACCTGCTCGAGGTGCTCGGCGAGGACGCGCTCGCGCTCTACGCACCCGAAACGCCGGAAGAGATCGCTGCACTGTGGCGCTGGCGCGACGGCCTCGCCCTCGTCGTCGACGCGCAGCGCGGCGGGAAGGCGAGCGAGGACATCGCCGTCCCGCTCGACCGGCTCGGCGAGGCGATCGAGGAGTCGCTCGAGGCCGGTCGGCGGCTCGGCGTGCCTGCGGCCTCGTGGGGCCACGCGGGCGACGGCAACTTGCACACGACGTTCCTGCTCGCCGGTGACGACGAGCGTGAGCTGGCGCTCGCTCCGCAGTTGTCGGAGGCGCTGTTCGAGCTCGCGCTGCGTCTCGGCGGCACGATCTCCGGCGAGCACGGAGTCGGATTCGTGAAGCGCAACTGGCTCGAACGCCAGCTCGGCCCGCGCGCGTTCGAGCTGCACATGGCGATCAAGCACGCGTTCGACCCGCAGAACCTGCTCAATCCCGGGAAGAAGGCGTGATCGAGGAGGTCCGGCCGGGCCTGAAGCGCTGGGCCGGGCCGCATCCGGAGTTCAATCCGGTCGGAGACGACATCGACGAGTCCTACACGGACGTCGCGAGCGTGCTGTTCGAGAGCGACACGGCACTCGTCTTCATCGATCCGCTCGTGCCGGACGAGCTCTGGCCGGAGCTCGACGCCGACGTGAAGCGGAGCGGAAAGCCGGTCGTCGTCCTCACGACGATCTCTTTCCACGAGCGGAGCCGGGACGAGGTCGCGCGTCGCTACGGCGGGAGGCTGGGCGGCGATGTGCCCGAGGTCGAGGCGTTCTTCATGGAGCGCGGCGACGAGCACGCGCTCTGGCTGGCGCCGGTGCGCACGCTGGTGTTCGGTGACGCCGTCCTCGGCGACCAGAACGGCGGCTTGCGCATGACGCCGTGGGCGCGAGACGCTGCCGGCCTCGAGCGCACACGGCAGGCGGTCGAGCAGCTGCTCGAGCTGCCGATCGACGTGATCCTGCCCGCCCACGGCAATCCGGTGCTCGCCGACGGCCGCGAAGCGCTCGCACGCGCCGTCGCGACGTGATCGAGAAGCTCGTCGTCGCCAACCGCGGCGAGATCGCGCTGCGCGTCTTCCGCGCGTGCAGGGAACTCGGCATCGCGACGGTGGCCGTCGTCGCGCCCGACGACACGGGCTCACTGCATGCTCGGTCCGCCGACGAGACGGTGCAGATCCAGAGCTACCTCTTCTCGGAGGAGCACATCCGCGCGGCGAAGCAGACCGGCGCGGACGCGATCCACCCAGGCTACGGCTTCCTGGCGGAGAATCCTGATTTCGCGGAAGCCGTCAACGCGGCGGAGCTCGTCTGGGTCGGCCCACCGCCGGACGCGCTGCGCGCGGGCGGGGACAAGCTAGAGGCGAAGCGGATCGCGCAGGCGGCGGGTGTTCCCGTCGTGCCGACCGGTGAGCCGGACGAGGTGGGTTTCCCCCTCGTCGTCAAGGCGGCGGCCGGCGGCGGCGGGCGCGGCATGCGCGTCGTGCTGTCGCCGGCGGAGCTCGACGAGGCACTCGCCGCCGCGCGCCGCGAGGCGAAGGCTGCGTTCGGCGACGACCGTGTCTTCTGCGAGCGCTACGTCGAGCGTCCGCACCACGTCGAGGTGCAGCTGCTTGCGAACGGCGACGTGTGCGCGCTCGGCGAGCGCGACTGCTCGATCCAGCGTCGCCACCAGAAGGTGCTCGAGGAGGCACCCTCCCCCGCGATCGACGAGCCGCTGCGCGCCGCCATCAGCGACGCCGCCGTCGCGTTCGCCCGCGCGATCGGCTACGAGAACGCCGGCACGGCGGAGTTCATGGTCGCCGGCGAAGAGTTCTGGTTCCTCGAGCTGAACGGGCGCATCCAGGTCGAGCATCCCGTCACCGAGCTCGTCACCGGCGTCGACCTCGTGCAGGCGCAGCTGCGCGCCGCCGCCCGCGAGCCGCTGGACGTGCGGCCGGACCCGCGCGGCCACGCGGTCGAGGTGCGGTTGTACGCGGAGGACCCGCGCACCTTCTTTCCGCAGACGGGACGGATCGAGCGGCTGCGGCTGCCGGACGGCATTCGCGTCGACGCCGGCGTCGAGCAGGGCGACGAGATCGGCATCGCGTACGACCCGATGATCGCGAAGCTGATCGCCCACGGGACGACACGCGAGGAGTCGTTCGACCGCTTGCGCACCGCGCTCGACGAGACCGTCGTCGACGGCGTCATCACGAATCTTCCGTTCCTTCGCTGGCTCGTCTCGCATCCGCTCGTGCGGGCCGGTGAGACGACGACGGCGTTCCTCGTCGAGCATCCGCCGCTCTCGCAGGCGCCGGCGCGTGTCGCCGCCGCCCCGTGGCGTACGCCCTTCCGGCTGAATCTGCCGTCGCCCGCGCCCGCCCCGCCGCCGGACGTGTCGGCCACCGCGTCTGACCAGCGCGGGCCGGGCACCGAGCAGAGCACCGTCGTCGCGCCGATGCCCGGCACGGTGATCAGATTGCTCGTCGGCGCCGGTGACTCGGTGCGCGCACGGCAACCGCTCGTCGTCCTCGAGGCAATGAAGATGGAGACGCCGTTGACGTCCCCGTACGACGCGACCGTACGCGCGGTGCACGTCGCCGAGGGCGACCGCGTTGCAGGAGGGGCGGTCCTCGTCGAGCTGGAGGAGTGAACGAGCGCGTGCTCAGCGTCCGCGAGCTGAACCGCGCCACGCTCGCGCGTCAACTGCTGCTGCAACGCAGGCGGCTGTCGCCGCTCGCGGTGATCGAGCGTCTCGTCGGAGTGCAGGCGCAGTGGCCGCCGGCTCCATACGTCGGCATCTGGACGCGGACGACCGGCTTTCGGCGCGAGGCGCTCGAACGCGAGCTGGCGAAGGGCACGGTGGTCAAGGCGACGGTCATGCGGCAGACGCTGCATCTCGTCACGCCGCGCGACTACGCGCTCGTCCGCGCAGCGATGAGCGAGACGAACTTCCCGTGGGAGTCGAAGCTCGCCAAACGGCTTGCCCTCTCTGTCCGGGAGCTCGCGGCCGACGGACCGATCGTGTCGGCCGACGCGATCGCGTACCTCGAGCGAAAGCACCGCCTCACCGGCGTGAGCGCGCGCCGGGCCTGGCGGGCGGCGCGCGTTCAGGCGCACCTGGTGCACCATCACGAGACCGCCCTCTGGCAGGCGCGGCCGCATGGCCGGTTCGTTCGTCTCGACGAGCCCGTTGCGCACGTTCCGCTCGAGGCCCGAGCCGAGATGATCCGCCGCTACCTCGCCGCGTTCGGGCCTTCGTCGCTGCGCGACATCGTCCAGTGGAGCATGCTGCACGTGCCGGAGCTGAAAGCGTCGCTCGCGCTCCTCGAGCCGCTCCGTCGCTTCCGCGACGAACGCGGTCGCGAGCTGTTCGACGTGCCGCGGGCGCCGCTGCCCGATGCCCAAACTTCGGCTCCCGTGCGCTTCCTGCCGAAGTGGGACAACGTGCTGCTCGCGTGGGCGGACCGCACGCGTGTGCTGCCGGAGAGGTACCGCAAGCAGGTGATCGGCATGAACGGCGACGTCGCGCAGACGTTCCTCGTCGACGGGTTCGTGGCGGGGACGTGGCGGGTCGACGACGGGCGTGTCGCGGTCGAGCCCTTCGCGCGGCTGGCGCGCGCGACGCAACGCGAGCTCAGGGAAGAGGCTGCGCGACTGGAGTCGTTTCTCGCCGGCTAGCGCGGTAGGTCAGCAAGACCGCGGCGATGCCGGCGAGCATGGCGATCAGCATTCCCCAGAACCACCCGGCGTTGCCGCTCGGCTTCACGACCATGTTCACGAGGACGGTGGCCAGGACGACGAGCTCGCAACGGGAGATCAGGAGGATGCGATGGATGCGCGCGAGCGCCTCGGGCGAGGCCGGTCCTTCGCGCTCGATGATCGCGGCGATGCGCCCGCCCTCCGGGCCGAGGAAGCCGGCGCCAACGGCGAACGAGAGCGCGAACGCGATCAACCCGAGGACGATCCAGTTCTGGCCCCAGGACCAGTCGAAGTTGATCATCATCGCGATCCCTGCGAGGAGCAACACCCACGTCGCCGGGATGAAGACGCGCATGCCGACGACCTCGGTGTCCTTCGCGAACTCCGCCTGACGGCGCGCGTCACCGGTGCGGACGATCCGGAACGCCAGCGCCTGGATCATCGCCGCGCCGCCGATCCAGACCGCGGCCGCGACGACGTGCGCGGACTTGAAGAACGTGTACCAGGTCATCTCGCCGCGCTCAGAAGAGCTTCTGCAGCTTCATCGCCGCGCCCATGTCGCCCTTGACCTTGAGCTTGCCGGTCATGTACGCGCTGGTCGCGTTCTGCTCGCCGCTCGCGATCTTGTCGAACGTCTCCTCGGACGTCGTAATCGTGACGTCTGCGTCTTCTGCGTTCTCTGTGACCTTGACGCTGCCGTCCTGCACATCGACCTTCCACGTGCCCGCGCCTTCGATGTCGAAGAGGTACGAGTTGCTCATTCCCGCCGTCTTCGAGGTGTCGACACGGGTCGCCAATGTCTCGAAAAACTCTCTGGTCGTCATGGAATCAACCCTACCTCAGTCGCAGGTTCGAGCCTCGCGCGTCGGCGCTCGGTCGGCAGCAGTGCGGCGACGGCTGTCGCCAGCAGCGGCGCGAGTGCAGCGACGAGCAACGCAGTGCGCAGGCTCGTCGCGTCGGCGAGCCGGCCGAGCGCGACCGCGGCGACGCCCCCGAGCCCGACGGACAGCCCGATGACGAGCCCTGACGCGGTGCCGACGTGCTGCGGCATGTACTCCTGCCCCATCACCATCGTGACGCCGAACGTGCCCACGACACACGCGCCGATGAGCGCGAGCGCGATCGCGCCCGGCACGCCGCCGACGAGCACGAACACGAGCACGAGTGGCCCGGTCAGCGCGACGCTGCCGAGCAGGACGGGACGGCGCCCGAGCCGGTCGGCAAGTGGACCGAGGATGAGTGTGCCGACCCCGCCGGCGAACAACATCAGCGCGAGCAGATGGTTGCCGTGCGACTTCGAGTGTCCGAGCGACACCTCCCACAGCGGCACGAACGTGATCAACCCGAACCAGGCGACGCTGCGCAGCGCAATCACTCCGAGCAACAGCTTCATCGCGAACGGATCGTCCTCGCCGGCGCGCGCACGCACGGCGCTCGCCGCGTGGCCGAAGCCGCGGAGGAACGGCGTCGCGACGAGGAGAGCGAGCGCGACGACGACGCACGGAATCGCGAGCAACAGCCCGCCGCGCAGCCCGAACGCCACGACGAGCGCGGTCGTGACGATCGGGCCGAACGCGTAGCCGAGATTGCCACCGATCGAGAACCACGCCATCCCGCTCGCCCGCTTCCTCCCGCTGACGTAGGCCGCGAACTTCGAGCCTTCTGGATGGAAGGCCGCGACACCGACGCCGGAAGCGAGCACGAGCAACAGCACGAGCCAGTAGCTCGGCGCGTTCGCGGCGACGCCGATCCCGATTCCCGCGAGCGCAACGCCGGCCGGCAGCAGCCACATCGCGCCGCGGCGGTCCGACCACAGGCCGAAGAGCGGCTGGATCAGAGACGACGACGCCTGCGAGGCGAGGATGACGCCGCCGACTGCGGTGTAGGACAGCGAGAAGCGGTCCTTCAGGAACGGCAACAGCGCGGGCAGCGCGCCGTTCGCAAAGTCGGTCGCGAGATGCCCGCTCGAGAGCAGCGCCATCGCACGGCGATCAATCTCCGGTCGCACGCGGTCGGAGGCTAGCGGTCGCGGTGCGACCTAGAGCGTGTGTCAGCCGGCCCCGCGAGCAAAGCTCGCACGGCCTCCAGGCGGCGCGGCAAGCGGCGCCTCGGCCCGCACGAAGGCACGTTGACTAGGCGGCGGGCAGGTACCGCTCGATGAGCGCGTGCGAGAGCTCCCACTGAGCGCGCGCCAGCCTGACGCGGTTGCGCTCGAGCCGAGCCGCGTCCGCGCTCCGCTCGCGCAGCCGTTGACGCTCAGCGGTGAGGCCGGAGATCTCGTCCAGCAGCGCCTCGACGGTGGGCAGAGACTGCCCACGCCGAAAGCGAGAAGGAACGGCGGGCCGCAGGACCGTGCTCATCTTGGTGGTCATCATCGGCATGCGACGGCGAAAGTTGAGTCGCGGTTAGGCCGTATTCGTAAGAAGAGTGTGAAACCCTCTTCGGATAGCATCGCGGCGCCGTGGAAGAGGTGGACATCGAAGTAGCGGCGCCGGGCGATGCCCACCCGGACTCCCTCGCGCTGACGCTTCCCGAAGACGAGACCACCCCACGCTCGCCCGACGAGCGTCTGGGCGGGCGGCTGCAGCAGCTCGCCGAGGACGGCGAGCTCAAAGGCGAGCTCGGCAAGACGGTCGTGCTGCACACCGACGGCGACTCGAGCGCGCGCCGCGTCGTCGTCGCGGGGATCGGCAAGCGGGCCGACGTCGACGCCGACGCGATCCGGACCGCCGCTTCGGCGGTCGCGCGGCGCCTCGGCGACGTCGGCGGGACGCTCGGCTGGACGCTCGACGAGTCGCTGCCGCTGTCGCTGGACGAGCAGGCACGCGCCGTCATCGAGGGCGCCGTGCTCGGCTCCTATAGCCCCGCGCGCTGGAAGACGGAGCAGAAGCCGGCGAAGCGGATCGCCAAGATCGTCCTCTGTACCGAGGCTCAGGACGGCCTCGCCGTCACGGCTGCGCGGGCAGCGCGCGTCGGCAAATGGGTCAACTGGGCGCGCGATCTCGCGAACTCGCCCCCCAACGAGCTGACGCCGGAAGACCTCGCCGCGCGGACCGCTGAGGTCGCCGAGGGCAATCTCTCCGTCGAAGCGCTCGAATCCGAGCAGCTCGAAGAGCTCGGGATGGGCGCGCTCAGCGCCGTCGGCCGTGGGAGCGCGAACGGGCCCCGCCTGATCGTTCTCCGCTACTCGCCCCCGAACGCGAAGGGCGACGTCGTGCTGGGCCTCGTCGGGAAGGCGATCACGTTCGACGCCGGCGGGATCTCGCTGAAGCCCGCGCTGAAGATGTATGACATGAAGGGCGACATGGCGGGCGGCGCCACCGTGATCGCCGGAACGGCGGCCGCCGCGGAGCTGCAGCTGCCCGTACGGATCCTCACCGTCGTGGCCGCCGCCGAGAACCTCGTCAGCGGCGAGTCGTTCCGCCCGGGCGACATCCTGCGTGCCGCGAACGGCAAGACGATCGAGATCACGAACACGGATGCGGAGGGCCGGCTCGTGCTCGCGGACGCGCTGTGGTACGCGCGTAAAGAGGGCGCGACGCACGTCCTCGACTTCGCGACGCTCACCGGCGCGATGGAGGTCGCGCTCGGCGACCTCTACGCCGGGCTGTTCGCGAACGACGATTCGTGGCGCGACGAGATCCTCGCGGCGGCGGAGGCGAGCGGCGACCACACGTGGCCGTTCCCGCTGCATCGCCGCTACCGGCGCTACGTCGACTCCGCGTACGCCGACCTGAAGAACTCGTCGGAGCTGCGACAGGCAGGCGCTGTCCTGGCCGCGGAGTTTCTGCGCGAGTTCGCCGGCGAAGGGCCATGGGCGCACATCGACATGGCGGGCACCGGGTTCCTCGAACGGTCGCGCGGCGACTACTACACGCAGCGCGGCGGCACCGGCTACGGCGTCCGCCTGATCGTCGAGCTGTCACAGCGTCTCGCCGGTTGAACTTCGACCTCGACCAGGAGCACGAGCTCGTCCGCTCGACCGTGCGCGAGTTCGCGCGAGAGCGCGTCGCGCCCGTCGCCGAGGAGCTCGACCGCGAGGGGCGTTTCCCGTACGAGCTGGTCGCGGGCATGGCAGAGCTCGGGCTGATGGGGATGACGATCCCCGAGCAGTACGGCGGCGGCGGCGCAGACACGGTCGCATACGCGATCGCGGTCGAGGAGCTGACACGCGTCGACTCCTCGGTCGCGATCACGATGGCCGCGCACCACTCCCTCGGAACGCTCCCCATCTTCTCGTTCGGGACGGAGGAGCAGAAGCAGCAGTGGCTCCCGGAGCTCGCAGCGGGCAAAAAGCTTGCCGCGTTCGGCTTGACGGAACCGGACGCCGGATCGGACGCCGGCGCCACACGGACGCGCGCCGAGCTGCGCGACGGCAAGTGGGTCGTGAACGGCTCGAAGATCTTCATCACCAACGCCGGCACCGACATCACCGCCTGCGTGACGATCACTGCCCGCACCGGGGACGGCGAGATCTCGAATCTGATCGTCCCGAACGGCATCCCCGGCTACGAGATCTCGGGGCAGATGGAGAAGCTCGGCTGGCGCGCCTCGGACACG
>JBJMJL010000039.1:0-15622 GCA_045806365.1 Gaiellaceae bacterium | reverse complement strand
CGCATGCCCCATCGTCTTGCCCGGTGGCGCGGAGAAGCCCGCGATGTAGGCGAAGACGGGCTTCGACATCCGCTCGGAGACGAATCGCGCGGCCTTCTCCTCCTCGTCGCCGCCGATCTCGCCGACGAGCACGATGGACTCGGTGTCGGGATCGGCCTCGAACTTCTCGAGGATGTCGATGAAGCTCGAGCCGACGACCGGGTCGCCGCCGATGCCGACGATGGTCGAGTTGCCGAGCCCGCGCTGCGCGACCTCGTAGCCGATCTGGTACGTCAGCGTCCCGGAGCGCGAGACGAGCCCGATCGAGCCGCCCTTGAAGACCTCGGCCGGGATGATCCCGACGTTCGCCTTTCCGGGCGACAGCACGCCCGGGCAGTTCGGCCCGATCAGCGTCACGCCCTTCGGCCGCACATACGTGTAGACGCGCAGCATCTCGTGCGCCGGGATGTGCTCGGTGATGCAGATCACCGTCTTGATGCCTGCGTCGACGGCCTCGTAGATCGCGTCCGGAGCAAAGCGGGCCGGGACGAAGATCATCGACGTGTTCGCGCCCGCCTCCGCGACCGCGGCGGCGACGGTGTCGTAGACCGGAATCCCGTCGACGTCCTGGCCGCCCTTGCCGGGCGTGACGCCGGCGACGACGTTCGTCCCGTACGCGCGATTCCGGAGCCCGTGGAAGCGGCCTTCGGAGCCGGTCAGCCCGGAGACGACGAGCCTCGTGTCCTGGTCGACGACGATCGCCACTACTTGACGCCTCGCACGACGTAGGTGGGCAGGTCCATCCAGCCTTCGGTGATGCGATCGGCCAACAGCTCGCGGACGCGTGCAGCGTTCTCGTCCGAGGTGCCCGTCCGGGCGAGCCAGGGCGCGACCTCGAGCGGCCGCCGCATCTCTCGCTCACCGGTGATCCGCAGCCCGGCGCGCTCGAAGAAGCCGCGCCACTCGTCGACGCCGTAGTTGCGCACGTGGCTGGGGTCGCGCAGGCGATCTGCCTCCTCCGAGGCCTCGCTGACGAACGTGTTGTCGCACAGGACGACGCGATGCCGCGCGACACGGGCCATCTCCCGGACGGCAGCCTCCACATCGGCGAAGTGGTGCGCTGCGATCCGGCACGCGACCGCGTCGAAGCTCGCATCGGCAAACGGGAGGTCCTCGGCGGCGGCGGTCGTGTCGGCCTTCATCCCCGGTGCCGGATCGACAGTGACGACGGTCGCGCCGCGCTCACGCAGCCGACGGGCGACGTGTCCGCCCCCGGTCGCGACGTCGAGCACGGTGACGTTCCCCGCCGGCTCGCACCACTCGACGACCAGGTCGAGATCGTCCCCCGCGGCATGGATCGCGCTCGCGCGATACGCCGCGGCGCGCTGGGACCACACGTCGGTCAAGCCGCCAGCTCCACGGCCTGCCGCGCGGCCTCGAGCATCGTTGGCGCGACGTGCAGGTTGGCGGGTGCCGCGTCGGCCAGGATCCTGCGACCCTCCTCGGCGTTCGTGCCGTCGAGACGGACGACGATCGGCACCTTCACCTCGAGCCGGTTCAGCGCTTCGAGGATGCCGCGCGCGACCTCGTCGCAGCGGGTGATCCCTCCGAAGATGTTGAAGAAGATCGACTTGACCTGCGGGTCGCGGGTGATCACCTCGAGCGCGTCGACGACTCCTTCCGCGCTGCCGCCGCCGCCGAGGTCGCAGAAGTTCGCCGGCCGGCCGCCGGCGACGACGACCACGTCGACCGTCGACATCGAGAGGCCCGCGCCGTTGCCGAGGATCCCGACCGAGCCGTCGAGCTTCACGTACGTGACGTTCTTCTCGCGCGCCAGCGCCTCGAGCGGGTCGGCCGCGCTCGTGTCGCGCAGCTCCGCGATGTCCGGGTGGCGGTAGAGAGCGCTGTCGTCGACAGTGAACTTCGAGTCGAGCGCCTTCACCTCGCCGTCCGGCGTCACGATCAGCGGGTTGATCTCCGTCAGCATCGCGTCCGACTCGACGAAGCAGCGGTAGAGCTTCTCGATGATCGACAGGAGCTGCTTCTGCTCGCTCGGGTCGTCGATGCCGGCGCCGTAGATGAGGCGGCGCGCCTGGTAGGGCTGGAACCCCTCGAGCGGGTCGACGTGCAAACGCGCGAGCGCCTCGGGATTCTCCTGGGCGACCTGCTCGATCTCGACGCCGCCTTCGGTGGTGAGCATGTACAGCGGCTGCTTCACTCCGCGGTCGAAGGTGATCGAGAGGTAGTACTCCTTCGCGATGTCCGAGGCGCGCTCGACCCAGAGCTTGCGCACGACGTGGCCGCGGATGTCCAGGCCAAGGATGTCTTCGGCTTTGCTCTCGGCGTCGCCGGGGTCGTCGGCGAGCTTGACGCCGCCGGCCTTGCCGCGCCCCCCGGTCAGCACCTGCGCCTTGACGACGACGGGGCCGCCGAGCTCCTCGGCCGCGGCGCGCGCCTCTGCGGGCGTCGTCGCCAGCCGTCCGTCGGAGACCGGGATCCCGAAGCGCTCGAACAGCTGCTTGCCTTGGTACTCGTAGAGATCCACGGGCGCGGGCGAGTGTACTGAGTCAGTCCGCGCTGACGACGCAGATGACCTGGCCTGTCTTGACGGGCTCGCCCGGTGCGACGGAGAGCTCGCTGACACGCCCCGAGCGGTGTGCGTGCACTTCGTTCTCCATCTTCATCGCCTCGACGACGCACACGACCTGACCGGCTTCGACCGCGTCGCCGTCCGCGACTTCGACCGCGAGCACCGTGCCCTGCATCGGACTGACGATCGCATCCTTGCCGGCGCCACCCCCGCCGTGCGCGCGCGCGCGCTCGCGGCGCCGGCGCGCGAGCTCGGCGAACGGCGGCTCGGGCCTCAGGATGCGGACGTCGAAACGGCGCCCGTCGACCTCGACCGCCCGCACCGCCGGCACCAGTCCCTGGCCAGGTCCCGGGACTGTCCCGGGACGTGTCCCGTTCTCCAACTCGGCGGCGCGTGCGGCGAGCAACTCCGACTCGACGATGCCGTGGCACGTCGCGCCCTCGATGAAGCACGGGTGCGTGAGCAGCGCCTTGTGAAAGCCGATCAGCGTCTTGACCCCGTCGATGACGAACTCGTCGAGCGCCCGCAGCATCCGCCGGCGCGCATGCTCGCGGTCGAGCCCGTGAACGACGAGCTTCGCGACCATCGGGTCGTAGCGCGGAGAGATCTCACTGCCGGCCACGACGCCCGAGTCCACGCGTACCCCTGGGCCGGCGGGCTCGCGGTATGCGGCGATCCTCCCGGGCGCGGGCAGAAAGCCGTTGCTGACGTCCTCGGCGTTGATCCGGCACTCGAGCGCGTGCCCGCTCAAACGCACGTCCTCCTGGCGCAGCGAGAGCCGCTCGCCGGCAGCGATCAGCACCTGCTCGCGGATCAGGTCGAGCCCCGTCACCAGCTCCGTGACCGTGTGCTCCACCTGGATGCGCGTGTTCATCTCCAGGAAGAAGTACTCGCCTTCCTGCGAGAGCAGCCCTTCGATCGTGCCCGCGCTCTGGTAGCCGACGGCGCGCGCGGCGTCGACGGCTATCGCGCCGATGCGCTCGCGCAGTGCGTCGTCGACGGCGGGAGACGGCGTCTCCTCGACGAGCTTCTGGTGGCGGCGCTGGATCGTGCAGTCGCGCTCGCCGAGATGGATGACGTTGCCGTGCGCGTCCGCGAGGACTTGCACCTCGACGTGGCGTGGATCCTCGAGGTAGCGCTCGACGTAGACGGCCGCATCGGAGAAGTACGCCTCGCCTTCGCGCCGCGCCGACTCGAACGCGCGCTCAGCCTCGTCGGCGCTGCGCACGACCTTGAGCCCCTTGCCGCCGCCGCCGGCAGACGCCTTGATCGCGACCGGCCATCCCAGCTCGTCGCCCAGCTCGCGGACACGCTCGGCCGACTCCACCGCTTCGGTCACGCCGGGAACGATCGGCACGCCCGCCGCGCGCATGCGCTCACGCGCCTCGATCTTCGAGCCCATCGCATCGATCGCCTCGGGCGGCGGCCCGATCCACACGATTCCGGCGGCGACACAAGCGCGCGCGAAAGCGGCGTTCTCAGCCAGGAAGCCGTAGCCGGGATGGATCGCCTCGGCGTCCGCACGTCGCGCCGCGTCGAGGATCGCCTCCTGGCTCAGGTAGTCGTCGAGCGCGTACGCGTCGTCCGCGTAGCCGACGTGCGCCGAGCTGCGATCGGCGTCGGAATAGACGGCGACCGTCCCGATCCCGAGCTCGCGCAGCGTCCGGAAGACTCTGATCGCGATCTCACCGCGGTTCGCGACGAGGACTTTCCTGAAAACGGCCACTTCGCGCGTATTCTCCCCGCGTGAGCCTCCCGGACGCCCTGACCATGGCGCGCGTCGTCTCCGTCCCCTTCGTCGTGCTCCTCTACGCGTGGAACTTCGACGGCCACAACTACTGGGCCACCGCCCTGTTCGCAGCCGCGATGGCGACGGACTGGTTCGACGGCCGGATCGCCCGCAGTCGCGGCCGCTCGTCGCCGCTCGGCTCGCTGCTCGACCCGGCAGCGGACAAGATCCTCGTGCTCGCGGTGCTCGTCATGCTGATCGACGAGGGCGTCGCGCCGGGCTGGATGGTCGCCCTGATCGTCGTGCGCGAGTTCCTCGTGAACGCCCTGCGGCTCGCGGCGCTGGAACGCGGCGTCGTGTTACACGCGCGCGACCTCGGCAAGCTCAAGACATGGTCGCAGGCGCTCGCGGCGGCGATCGGAGGGTTCGCAGCCGCAGGCGCGTGGAGCGACGCGGTCGCCTGGTGGGCGCTCCTCGTTGCGCTCGTCCTGACGTGGATCTCAGGGCTCGATTACGCCCGCGTCGCGCCGCGGCTCTGGCGCGGCGGTGCTCCCGCCTGAGCCAAGCGCGGCGGCCCGCCACGGCGTCGGCGGCGCCGCTTCCTGCTCCTCGAGCCGGAGCGCCTTCAGGATCGCCTGCCGCTCCTCTTCGCTCGGCTCCGGCGTGATCTCGACGTCCACGCGCCCTAGGTTAAAGAGACCGAACGAGGCGCCGATAGGAACGGCGTATGCGCCGCCGTCTCCTTCCGCATGTCTGCACGCTCATCACGCTCCTCGCGTGGTCGCCGGGCGCCGCCGCCAAACCGGCGACCTCGTGGGCACAGGCTGAGCTGAAGGCAGTGGTTGCTGCCGGTCTCATGGCCAAGGAGGCGGCGGCGCGTCCCCAGGATCCACTCACGCGCAACGAGCTCGAGACGATCGCGGCGGGCTTGCTGCACACCGCTGCGACGACGGCGCCTGCAGGGACGGTGACCCTCGGCGCGCTCGACGCCAAGCTCGTCAACACTCTGGGCCTCTCCGACACGGCGAGAATCTTCACGCAGAGCGCGAGGAGCGCCGGTCTTGCTCCGCCCTCGCGTTTCGGCACCGAGGTCGTCATACGCCTGCTCGGGCTGCGCACGAACCATCCCGCGTCACTCGACAGGCTCGAGCTGTCGCCAAACGAGCCGGCGTCGCATGCCGAGGCGGCTTACTCGGCGGCCCGCGCCCTGCGCTTCGGCGAATCGGACATCCCCGCAACGCAGCAAGTCGCCTCGACGTTCGTGCTCCCGCCGCTGACGCCGTGGCAGAAGCAAGTGCTCAGCACCGCGGTGCGCTTCATTGGGTACCCATACGTCTGGGGCGGCGAGAGCGAGACGACGACGTCGCCGTACGGGCCACAGCTGCACGGCGGCTTCGACTGCTCGGGATTCGTCTGGCGCGTCTACAAGCTCGAGACGTATCCGAACGAGGGCCACCTCGCGGACGTCCTCCGCGGCCGGACGACGTACGCCATGAGCGGCGAGGTTCCCGCCTCCAAGCGGGTCGCGCTCGCGAAGCTGCAGCCGGCCGACGTGGTCTTCTTCGGCGCGGCCGGCCCGAAGTCGAAGCCCGCGCAGGTGAACCACATGGGCATCTACCTGGGCAACGGCTGGTTCATCCAGTCGTCGGGCAACGGCGTCGCGGTTGCACCGCTCGCCGGCTGGTACGCGCAGCGCTTCGCGTGGGGCCGACGGCCGCTCGCCGAGGCCGCGCTCGTTTCATCCTCGTAAGTCGTATTCGTACGAATCCCCCGCTAGGGGGATTTGCGCGAGGGGCGTACACGATTGAATCCCCGCGTCTGGCGTCTTCTCGGAGGTTCACGCATGTTGCAGTGGAAGCCCAAGCTGTTCGCCCTCGTCGTCCTCGTCGTTCTGATCGCCGCAGTGCTCGGTCAGTTCACGTGGGAGGCGTTCGCCGACCAGTTCACCTGGTAAGAGCCTCGCCGTGAGCACTCAGGCGGTCACGCCCCGCCGGCTTACAGCGCTCATCGTCCCCGTCTGTCTGGCGGGCTTCGGAGTGCTCGTCGCCGCGGCTTACGTCTTCGCGACGACGTCGCACAGCGCTCGCACGCTGATCAGCCTCGCGGCGCTGACGGCGGCGGCCACCCTCGCCGAACGCTTCCCGGTCCCGATCAATGCGGAAGGGAGCGGCGGCGTCGTGTCGCTGACGTTCGTCTTCGCGGTCGCGGCGATCGTGCTCTACGGCTGGGCGGCCGGCGCGCTCCTGCTGCTCGTCGCGACCGGGGTGATCCATGCGGCCCAGCACCGGCCGTTCGAGCGGATCGCATTCAACGTCGCGGTCATGTCGATCGTGGCGTTGACCGCAGGCGTGCTGATCCTGCCCGTCAACAGCGACGCGGTCGGCGGGCTCGTTGCCGCCGTGCTCATCGCGGCAACGGCGAACTCGGTCGTGAACATCCTCTTCATCTCCGCTGCGATCGCGCTGAGCACCGGACAGAGCTACAGACGGCTGGTGCCGGCCAACCTCCGCGCGACGATCGGGCCGTTCGCGTTCATGGCATCCGCGGCGCTGATGCTCGTCGTGCTGTGGGAGCGTTCGCCCGTGCTCGCGACGGCGCTGATCGGCCCGCTCCTCGCCATCTCGTTCTACCAGCGCTCGACGCACGAGGCGCTCCGCGCGATGCGCCTTGCGCTGACGGATCCCCTCACCGGCCTCGGCAACCACCGCCACTTCCACGAGCGGCTACAGCGCGAGCTGCTCAAGGCAGAGGAGCAGGGAACGCCGCTGACGCTGTGCTTCGTCGACATCGACAACTTCAAGAAGATCAACGATCGCTTCGGGCATCCGTCCGGAGACCGCGTGCTGTCGCAGGTGGCCGGGCGATTGCGCCAGGGCGGCGAAGCGTTCCGTCTCGGCGGCGACGAGTTCGCTCTGCTGCTCGCCGATCACGACGAAGAGATGGCGCTCGCCGCAGCAAATTCGGTCGTAGAGCGCATCGCAACGGTCGACTTCGACCACATCGGCCACGTCACGGTCAGCGCCGGCGTCGCGACGTTCCCGCTGGAAGGGCATGGACGCGACGAGCTGATCCGGCTGGCCGACAGCGCGCTGTACTGGGCGAAAGAGCACGGTAAGAACCGCGTGCGGCGCTACCGCCCGGAGGTCGTCGAGCTGGCAGAGCTGAAGCGCCTCGCCGGAGGGGCGGACAAGGCTGCGCGGTACCGCGCGGCCGCCTCGCTCGCAGCGGCGGTCGACGCACGCGACACGTACACGGGCAGCCACTCCGAGCGCGTCAGCGACCTCGCGGCGCGCGTTGCCCGGCGCATGGGCCTCAACGCAGAGCAAGTCGAGCTGACGCGGCTCGCCGGGAGCTTGCACGACCTCGGCAAGCTCGCGATCCCGGAGGAGATCCTCCGCAAGGCCGGCGCGCTGACGGACTCCGAGCGGCTCGTGCTCGAGCGGCATCCGCAGATCGGCTTCCGCATGCTCGACAGCCTCGGCGTCGATCCGGTCGCCGACCTCGTCCTGCACCACCACGAACGGTGGGACGGCGCCGGCTATCCGGACGGCCTGCGCGGCGACCACATTCCCCTCGGCGCGCGCATCATCTTCGTCACCGATGCGTACGACGCGATGACCTCCGACCGCGTCTACCGTGCCAAGCGGTCCGCCGAGGCAGCGCTCGCGGAGCTCAGGCGCTGCGCCGGCACGCAGTTCGATCCGACCATCGTCGCGGCCTTTACGGAGGAGCTTGGCGTGAGCTCCTCCGTCGAGGCCGTGGCGGCCCCCTCGGTCGCGGCAGCCGCGCCGGCGCCCGTCCTCGTCGCCTCTTAGTTACATCCCGCCGGGGGCGGGTACGACGCGCTCATGAACCGCGAGGAACGGCGACATCCCGACAAGCATCGCGACACGAAGGCGCCGCAAGAGGCTGAGATCCACGACGCCCAGAAGCCGCAGGACGAATCGAGCACGCGCGCCAAGTCGAGTCGTCACAAGAAGGTGACGGCCGACAAGTGGAACCAGTAGACATAGCGGCCGGCGGCTTCGACCGAGCGCGCGAGCGCACCTCGGCCGCGCGCAACCGTCTCTACAGAGGCACGTTCCCGTGCTTCCGCCTGGGCCGCGGCTCCTGCTTGGTCAGAGCCGTCTCGAGGGCATCGATCAGCACCGGACGCGTCCGGCGCGGCTCGATCACCTCGTCGACGTAGCCGCGCTCCGCAGCGGTATACGGGTTCGCGAAGCGCTCGCGGTAGTCCTCGATCAGCTCCGCACGCCGCGCGTCGGGATCGTCGGCATCCTCGAGCTCCTTGCGGAAGATGATGTTGACCGCGCCCTCGGGCCCCATCACGGCCACCTCGGCCGTCGGCCACGCGAAGTTGAAGTCCGCGCGGATGTGCTTCGAGCTCATGACGTCGTACGCGCCGCCGTACGCCTTGCGCGTGATCACCGTCAGCTTCGGCACCGTCGCCTCGGCGAACGCGTATAGCAGCTTCGCGCCGTGGCGGATGATCCCGCCCCACTCCTGTTGCGTGCCCGGGAGGAAGCCGGGCACGTCGACGAACGTGACGAGCGGGATGTTGAACGCGTCGCAGAAGCGCACGAAGCGCGCCGCCTTCACCGACGAGTCGATGTCGAGCACCCCGGCGAGCGAGCGCGGCTGGTTGCCGACGACGCCGACCGGATGGCCGCCGAGCCGCGCGAAACCGCAGATGACGTTCTCCGCCCAGAGTTCGTGCACCTCGAAGAACTCGCCGTCGTCGACGACCCGTCGCACGACGTCGTGCATGTCGTACGGCTTGGTCGGGTTGTCGGGGATGAGCGTGTCGAGCTCCGGCTCTTCGCGGTCGCGCGCGTCGGACGGCTCGGCGAACGGCGGCGGGTCGAGGTTGTTCTGCGGCAGGAACGAGAGGAGGTAGCGCGCGTCCTCGAGGCACCCCTGCTCGTCGGGTGAGATGAAGTGCGCGACGCCCGACTTCGAGGCGTGCGTCGACGCGCCGCCGAGCTCCTCGAACGTCACCTCCTCGCCGGTGACCGTCTTCACGACGTCGGGCCCGGTGATGAACATGTACGACGTTCCCTCGACCATGAAGACGAAGTCGGTCATCGCCGGCGAGTAGACGGCACCGCCCGCGCACGGCCCCATCACGAGTGACAGCTGCGGAATCACGCCTGAGCACTGCACGTTCCGCCAGAAGATCTCCGCGTAGCCGGCGAGCGAGACGACGCCTTCCTGGATGCGCGCGCCGCCGGAGTCGTTGATCCCGATGAGGGGACAGCCGAACTTGAGCGCGAGGTCCATCACCTTGCAGATCTTCTCGGCGAAGACCTCGCTCAACGACCCGCCGAAGACGGTGAAGTCCTGCGAGAAGACGAAGACCTTCCGGCCGAAGATCGTGCCGTAACCGGTAACGACGGCGTCGCCGTACGGCCGGCGCTCGAGCATCCCGAAGTTCGACTCGCGATGGCGGACGTAGCGGTCGAGCTCGACGAACGATCCCGGATCGAGTAGCTCGACCAGGCGTTCGCGGGCGAGCAGCTTTCCCTGTTGCCGCTGCCGCTCGACCGCCTTGTCACCTCCTGCGTGCTCGGCCTCCTCGCGCAGCTGCTGCAGCTGTTCGAGCTTCGCTTCGGTGGAGTCCGCGCGGTCGTCGGTCGTCGCCATCGACGGAGCCTAGTATGGCTGTCGCGTGGACGAGTTCCGGCTCCTGGGGCCGCTCGAGGCCGTCGTCGGAGGCAAGCCGGTTCACCTCGCGGCTGCGAAACCGCGCGCGCTCCTCGCGCTGCTGCTGCTGCACCGCAACCGGGTCGTGTCCACCGATCGGCTCATCGACGAGCTCTGGGAGGACGATCCCCCCGCGACGGCGACGAAGACGCTGCAGGTCTACGTGTCGCAGCTGCGGAAGGAGCTCGGCGCCGAGCGGCTCCTCACGCGTCCCCCGGGCTACCTGCTGCGTGTGGAGGAGGGCGAGCTCGACCTCGACCGGTTCGAACGACTGACGGCCGCCGGCTCGACGCGGCTCGCCGACGGCGACGCCGCCGGCGCACGCCACGAGCTGCGCCAGGCCCTCGACCTCTGGCGCGGGCCGCCGGAGCCCGTCGTCGCCCGACTCGACGAGCTTCGTCTGTCTGCGCACGAGGAGTGGCTGCACGCGGCCGTCGACTCCGGCCAGGCGGCAGCCGCGATTCCGCAGCTCGAGCGGCTGCTCAGGGAGCACCCGCTACGTGAGCGGCCGCGCGCGCTGCTGATGCTCGCGCTCTACCGGACGGGCCGCCAGGCGGATGCGCTGGAGCTCTTCCGCCAGACACGCGAGCTGTTCGTCAACGAGCTCGGGATCGAGCCCGGGCCCGAGCTGCGCGAGCTCGAGAGCGCGATCCTGCGGCAAGAGCCCGAGCTCCGGCTCGCGCCGGCAACCCAACGGCAAGCACCGGCGCGGCCACGCCGCTGGTGGCCGCTCGTCGCCGCGGCTGCGGCGGCGATTGCGGCGCTGGTCGCCGTGCTCGCGTTCCGCGGCGGAGAGGAGAGCCGGACCCCTCCGCAGACGAATTCGGAGCTGCGCACGTATGTGTTCAAGCTCGAGAACTTCCTCGCCCAGTCGCACGACGGCCGCGCCGCAGTCGGACGCGTCCTCGCCGGTGCGTTCGACTGCAGCCTTTCTCCGCAGGTCGCGGCAGCGCAGCTCGACGGGGTGCAGCAGAACCGCCAGAGCCTGCTCGAGCAACTGGCCGCGTTACACGTGCCGCCGGGCGACGCCACGTTGCAGTCCTTCGACCTCCTCCAGCGCGCGAGCCACGCGTCGATCGCCGCGGACTGGATCTACCGCGATTGGCTGCGCGCGCGCACGGCGTGCGCGCGCGGCGCGAAGCTCCCGGCAGCGGCCCGCCGGGCGGACGCACACGCGACACGCCTGAAGCAGGAGTTCCTGGCGACGTTCAACCCGCTAGCCAGACGGTTCGGCCGCCGCGTCTGGCGAGCGGATCAGTTCTAGCGCGACAGCCGGTAGCAGCCATGGATCGTCGGGCGCAGGGCCCATGCGTGCAGCAGCTCTACCGGCACGACGCTGCTGCAGATCGCGCCGCGCGTGTGCTGACGGACGTGCCAGCGGTCCTGCGCATCCGTACGGAAGATGGTGGGCGCCGGGCCGAAGGTCGCCACGGCGTAGCGCACACCCGAGTAGCGCCCGTAATACGTGCGGCCGGCGAGCGGCGGATGCGTTGAGCCGTAGGCAATCCGTACGGCGTTCTTCACCCGGGCTGTGATGCGAAGGTTCTCCGCCATCCAACCGTCACCGCAGCCGGCGAGCTGCGGCGGCGTCAGCGCCGCACCCGCCTCGCGGTACTTCCCCCAGGTCTTCGTCGGTAGCCCGCCCCAGACGATCAACGTCGCGCCGGTCCAGACGGCGGTCGGCTCGAGGCGCGACGGCAGCGGGCCGTGCGCGAGCGGCGCCCACTTCGCGTCGCCCTCCAGCAGCGCCGCACCGCCGCGCTTCCCGCCCCACATGAGCAGCCGGTGTCCGTCCCACACGACGACGCTCCCGGCACGACCGACGGGAGCGAGCGGAAGACGCCGCCACCGCTTCTTCGCTGGGCTGTACGCGAAGGCGTTGCGCGAGACGCCTGCGACGACGAGCTCGCCGCGTGTCCAGACCGCGGAGGCGTTCGCATTGTGCGCCGGCGGCGGGGCGATCCGGCGCCACGTGCGGCGCGCCGGGTCGTACGCAGCAGCGTGCGCCCGCGTGACGACGACGTACTCCTTGCCGGTCCAGGCGCCGAGCGGGTGCTGGTCGCCGGGCAGCGGCGCGCGGGGAAGGGCGTGCCAGGCGTTCGTCACCGGGTTGTACGCGACGCCGTCGCTGAACGCGTCGCCGCAGCATCCTCCGCCCCACCCGACCAGCTCCTTCCCGGTCCACACGACGGCGCCGAAGCCGTCGTGTACGCGCAGGAGCGGCGAGCCAGGGAGCCGACGCCAGCGATCGCTTGCCGGGTTGTACGCGAGCCGCGTCCCCTGCCCCCAGACGAGCACCTCCGCGCCGGTCCACACGGACCCGAGCGCCTGGAAGCCGGAGGGCTTCGCCGGCGGCGAGAGCTTGCGCCATGACTTCGAGGCCGGGTCGTACGCGGCGGCGACGTTGACGGCGCCCGTCGCATACGGCCTGCCGTTGGCGTCGAGAGCCGTCTGCTGGTCGCGGCCGAAGACGATCATCTCCTTGCCGGTCCAGACGCTCGTGCGGGCGTTGAACTCGGGAGTGATCGGGGCGGGCGGGAGCGATTGCCAGCCGGCGGCGGCGACGAGGGCGAGTGCGAGCTTGAGAATGATCATGGCCCGAGCATCGTCCTCGCGCGCCAAGCGACGGTAAAGCCGTGGCAAAGTCAGCCGGTGAGCGTCGACCGTTCCACGATCTGGCCGTATCGCGACGGCGAGCCCGGCGATTTCTACTACTCGCGGTACGCGCATCCCACCGGCGTCGAGGCCGAGCGTCGCCTCGGCGAGCTCGACGGCGGCCACGCGCTCCTGTTCTCGTCGGGCGCCGGCGCGACGACGGCGCTGGCGCTGATGCTGCTCGCGCCGGGGCAGACGATCGCACTCGCCGAGGGCGCGTACTTCGGCACCGGCGTGACGCTCGGCGAGCTCGCCCGCTGGGGCGTGAAGGTCGTGGAGTTCGACCAGACGGGCCCACCGCCGGACGGCGTCGACCTCGTGTGGCTGGAGGCCCCGTCGAACCCGTTCCTGTCCATGCCCGACCTCGAGGCGGCCGCACGCCATCCCGCTCGGCTCGTCGTGGACGCGACGGCAGCGACTCCCGTCCACCTGCGTCCGCTCGAGCACGGCGCGGACTTCGTGCTCCACAGCGCGACGAAGTACCTCGGCGGGCATGACGACGTCCTCCTCGGCGTCGTCGTCTGCAAGCGCGACGACGACGCGGCGAGACTGCACGAGCTGCGCACCAGAACGGGGATCGTCGCCGCGCCCGACCCGTGCTACCTGCTCCTGCGGGGGCTGAAGACGCTCGAGCTCCGCGTGCACCGTCAGACGGAGACGGCGCGCGAGCTCGCGAAGCGGCTCGAGCAGCACCCGTACGTCGGCACCGTGCGCTATCCGGGCTTCGGCGGGCTGCTCTCGTTCGACGTCGCCGGTGCCGACGAAGCCCGGCAAGTCGAGACCGGGCTCGAGGTGATCACCAACGCGACGAGCCTCGGCGGAGTCGAATCCGTGCTCGAGGCCCGCGCGCGCTGGGAGCCCGACCGCGTGCCGCCGGGGTTGCTCCGGCTCAGCGTCGGGCTCGAGCCGCTCGAGGAGCTCTGGCAAGACCTCGCCCAGGCGTTGGCGACGCTTCCCGCGAGCTCCTGATCCGGAGCGAGCGTCAACCGGCGTCGACGAGTCGAGGTCTCGGCCAAGCCCTGAAATTTCCAGGCACTTCTCGCGCGCGCGAGTAAGATTTCCGCCCCCGGGGGCGAAAGCCCTTCCTAGCCGGGAGACGCGTCGCCCAAGGGTCCTCCCGGACTCCAATCCCTCGCACCAAAGGAGCCAACCGTGGCTGCATCAGAGACCGAAACCCGAAGGAGGCGGGCCGCAAGTCGCGCGCCCGCGAACGGAACAGTCGAAATCAAGAAGCAGGACCTGCAAGAGCTGCTCGCTGCCCTCCGCGCGGCCAGGGACGGCGACACGGGCGTGCGGCTCTCGGCGCGGAAGAGCGGTCTCATGGGCGACGTCGCGGCGGCGTACAACCAGCTGGCGGAGAGGCGCGAGGGCCTCTGCAGCGAGCTGACGCGCGTGAGCAAGGTGATCGGGCGCGAGGGCCGGATGACCGAGCGGGCGCAGCTGAAGGGCGCGAAGGGGACGTGGCGCGACTCGGTCGACTCGGTCAACTCCATGATCGAGGACCTCGTGCGCCCGACGATCGAGGTCTCACGGGTGCTCGACGCGGTCGCCGAAGGCGACCTCTCGCAGAAGATGTCGCTGCAGATCAACGGCCGCCCCGTCAGGGGGGAGTTCCGGCGCATCGGCACGACCGTCAACACGATGCTCGACCAGCTGAGCTCCTTCGCGGCGGAGGTGACGCGCGTCGCGCGCGAGGTCGGCACCGAGGGGATCCTCGGCGGCCAGGCGCGCGTGAAAGGCGTGTCGGGCATCTGGCGCGATCTCACCGACAACGTCAACTTCATGGCGAACAACCTGACGACG
This sequence comes from Gaiellaceae bacterium, assembly GCA_045806365.1. GTDB lineage: Bacteria > Actinomycetota > Thermoleophilia > Gaiellales > Gaiellaceae > 3-1-20CM-4-69-9. The sequence goes on along the minus strand of JBJMJL010000039.1, from coordinate 1,163 downwards.
CAGGTGCGCAACATCGCCGAGGTCACGACGGCCGTCGCGAACGGCGACCTGAGCAAGAAGATCACGGTCGACGTCAAGGGCGAGGTGCTCGAGCTCAAGAACACCATCAACACGATGGTCGACCAGCTCTCCTCGTTCGCCGACGAGGTGACACGCGTCGCGCGCGAGGTCGGCACGGAGGGAATGCTCGGCGGCCAAGCGCAGGTCAAGGGCGTCAGCGGCACCTGGAAGGACCTCACCGACAACGTCAACTTCATGGCGACGAACCTGACGACGCAGGTGCGCGGCATCGCGCGCGTCGTCAGCGCGGTCGCGGAGGGCGATCTCGAACAGAAGTTCACGATCGAGGCGAAGGGCGAGGTGGCGGCGCTCGCGGACACGATCAACTCGATGATCGACACGCTGCGCGTGTTCGCGGAACAGGTCACGACCGTCGCGCGCCAGGTCGGCACCGAGGGCAAGCTCGGCGGTCAGGCCGAGGTGCCCGGCGTGGCCGGCACGTGGAAGGCGCTCACCGACAGCGTGAACGGCATGGCCGCGAACCTGACGAACCAGGTCCGCAACATCGCGGACGTCACGACGGCGGTCGCCAAGGGCGACCTCTCCAAGAAGATCACCGTCGATGCCCGAGGAGAGGTCCTCCGCCTCAAGAAGACGATCAACACGATGGTCGACCAGCTGTCCGCGTTCGCGGCGGAGGTGACGCGCGTCGCGAAGGAGGTCGGCAACGAAGGGCGCCTCGGCGGTCAGGCCGAGGTGAAGGGCGTGAGCGGCACGTGGCGGGAGCTGACGGACAACGTGAACCAGCTCGCCGACAACCTCACGAACCAGGTCCGCAACATCGCGGACGTCACGACCGCTGTCGCCAAGGGCGACCTCTCGCGCAAGATCACCGTCGACGCGCGCGGCGAGATCCTCGAGCTCAAGAACACGATCAACACGATGGTCGACCAGCTCTCCTCGTTCGCCGACGAGGTCACGCGCGTCGCCCGTGAAGTCGGCACCGAGGGAGTTCTCGGCGGGCAGGCCGACGTCCCGGGCGTGTCGGGAACGTGGAAGGCCCTCACCGACAACGTCAACTTCATGGCGAACAACCTGACGACGCAGGTGCGCAACATCGCCGAGGTCACCACGGCCGTCGCGAACGGCGACCTCGGCAAGAA
>JBJMJL010000038.1:0-13882 GCA_045806365.1 Gaiellaceae bacterium | reverse complement strand
GGCCGGCCGCCTCCGACGACGACCGCGCCGGGAGTGGCGCCAGCCGCCAGCTCCTTTGCGAGCTGGTCCGCGAGCACGCCGCTGACGACGATGGGGCCGGCGACGCCCACCGACACCTCATTGCGTAGCGCGAAGCCGAGGCCGCGCGCCTCGCCCGCGAGGGCGCGAACCGAGGCCAGCCTCACGCGAATCGCGCCCGTCCGAGCTCCCCGCGCGAGTGGATGCTCTCGAGCACGCCGATGAGCACGAGGTTGGCGACCATGGACGAGCCACCGACCGTCACGAATGGGAGCGGAATGCCCGTGACGGGCGCGACGCCCATGGTCATGCCCACGTTCACGAAGACCTGGAACAGGAAGCCGACGACGAGACCGCCGGCGACGACGACGCCGTAGAGATCCGAAGCTCCCGTGATGACGCGAAGGCCGCGCCAGACGACGAGCAGGTAGAGCAAAAGCAGAATCGCGCAGCCGACGAACCCCCGCTGCTCCGCGAGCGACGCGAACGCGAAGTCGGTCGCGTGCTCGGGAAGGTAATCGAGCCTCGTCTGGCTCGCGCCTATGACCCCGCGACCGGTGAGCCCTCCCGAGCCGACGGCCGTGATCGACTGGTTCAGGTTGTACGTGATCCCGCTCGGGTCGGCGCCCGCATCGAGAGTGAGCCTCGCAGCCTGATACGGCTTCAGCACCTGGACCCCGGCCGCCGGCAGCAGCCAGAGGACCGAGGCGATCGTGACCGTGCCGACCGCGACGAGGACGACCAGCTGGCGCCAGCGCACGCCGACGAAGAAGAGGACGGCGAAGAGGGCTGCCGAGTAGACGAGGGCCGTCCCCAGGTCGGGCTGCATGAAGACGAGGAGGATCGGGACGGCACCGAGCCCGAGCACGGAGAAGATCGTCCGCCAGCGCGCGACCGGGCCGACGCGGTCGACCACGAAGCCGGCGATCGCAAGGACGAAGAGCACCTTCCCGAGCTCGGAGGGCTGGAACTGGATGACGCCGAGGTCGACCCAGCGCTTCGACCCGCGAACCGTCTCGGCTGCGAGGAAGACGAACAGCATGAGGCCGAGCGTCGCGACGTAGACGACCTTCCAGTACCGCCGCCAGAAGTCGACGGGGATGACTGCCGCGAGCACGAGCCCGGCGGCGCCCATCGCCGCGGCGATCCCCTGGCGAACGACGAAGTAGTTCTGGTCGCCGGGAACGTCGAAGCGAGTGATGCCGGAGACGACCCACAGCCCATAGCCGACGAGCCCCGCTCCGGCCAGGAGCAGGATCCAGTCGAGACTTCGCAGGAAGGGGACGACGGCGTACTCTCTGCGGCCTATCGACGGCCGGACGCGCGCGCGCTGAGTGACCTCGATCATCAGTCCGTGTCCACCAACGTGGCCTGCGGCGCCTTGGTGCCGAAGAAACTCTCGAAGACCTTCAACGCGGCGGGCGCAGCTGCACTCGAGCCGTGGCCGCCGTTCTCGATGAGCGCACAGACGACGAGACGTGCGGAGTCGGAGGGGCCCCACCCGCACCACCACGACTGGTCTTCGAGATGACCGACCGGGTAGCCGGGGAGCTGGACGACCTTCTCAGCCGTCCCCGTCTTGCCCGAGATGGGGACGGGGTAGTTGCCGAACACGCCCGCCGAGGTGCCGTTCGCGGAATGCGTGGCCGCGTACAGGCCGTCGCGCACGGCGCGCAGGGCTTCCGGGTCGACGTCCGCCGAGCGTGGCGGACTGGGCGCGAACCGCCGGAGCACGACCCGCGGCGAGCCCTTCGCGCCCGGCTGCTCGACGTCCGAGACGAGGTGCGGCGTCACGAGGCTTCCGCCGTTTGCGAGCATCGCGTAGAACGCCGCCATCTGCAGGGGTGTCACGAGCAGGTCCTTCTGGCCGATCGCCAGCTGGATCGAGTCACCAGGCTTCCAGAGGCTGTCGATCTGCCAGTGCCCCGGGTCGGTCTTCTTCGTGTACGTCTTCAGGCGCCAGTCGGGCGTCGGCAGGAGGCCGGAGCGCTCGGAGCCGAGGTCGATGCCCGTCTTCTGTCCGAAGCCGAAGCGGCTCGCCCATGCCTGCAGCCGCGGCCCGAGTCGCGCCGGCATGCCGTAGAAGCGATAACCCACTTGGTAGAAGTACGTGTCGCACGAGCGCGCGAGCGCGGTCGTCAGCGTCATCGCCTCGCTCACGAACGGATCCCAGTTCTTGAAGATCTGGCCGTTCTTCTCGTACTGGCCGGTGCATGCGAGCGTCTCGTACGGCTGCAGGATGTGCTCCTGCATCGCGGCGATCGCCGTGACCGGCTTGAACGTCGACCCCGGCGGGTAGGCCGCGTCGATCGCACGGTCGAGCGCCGGGTAGTTCATCGCCTCGGCCGACTTCGCCGTCAGGCCCGCGGCGTCCAGGGCGCGCTGGCGCACGCGGCCGACATAGAGCGACGGCCGGTAGCTCGGGTACGACGCGAGCGCACGGATCGAGCCGTCACGTGGATCGAGCGCGACGATCGCGCCGCCGTTGGCGTTCCAGCAGCCGTAGCACTCGGAGTTGCGCGCGCGCTCGATCCCGTAGCGCAGCGCCTGCTCGGCGGCCATCTGCAGCCTCACGTCGAGCGTCAGGCGCACGTTGTTGCCCGGATGTGACGACACGAGCGGCGTCGCGGGCCCGCGCGGGATCCCGAACGCGTTGACACGCAGGACGTCGATTCCGGGCGTACCGCGCAGGTACTTGTCGTAATAAGACTCGATGCCCGTCTGCCCGATCGTGTCGCCGAGCCGGTAGCCCTGCTTCGCGAGCCGGTCGAGCTGCTCCTGCGAGATCTCGCCGACGTAGCCGAGCGCGTGCGCCGCGAGCTCGGCGTGCGGGTAGTAGCGCAGGAACGCGTCGGCGATGCGCAGGCCCGGGAAGTAGCGGCGCCGCTCGCGCAGGTACCCGACCTGGACGTCACTGACGCCCTCCTTGATCGTGACCGGCGTCAGCAGGTCGTTGCGATGCCTGCGGAGCGTCGCGCCGATCTCGCGCGCCGGCATCTGCAGTACGCGTGCAAGCCGGCGGATCTCGCGGAGGCGCGCGTAGCGGCTCTTGGGCAGGTCCGACTGCCAGATCTGGATGAGGGTGCCGGGCACGTTCGTGACGAGCGGCAGGTTGTTCCTGTCGACGATCGCGCCGCGCGGAGCGGGGACGCGCACCTCGCGCCGCTGGTTGTTCTGCGCGGCACGCAGCAGCTGCTCGCCGTTCAGGATCTGAAGCGACCACAGGCGCAGGAAGAGCGTCGCGAAGACGGCCAGCGCGACCATGCCGAGCAGGCCCACGCGGAGCGCCAGCTTCGGCGTCAGGCGGTACGGCTCCTCGACGCGCGGATCGGGCGGCAGGAACCGCTTCGAGATCACGCGCTTAGCCAAGGAGACGCACCTCCCTCGGCGCCCACTCGCGCGGTGGCAGCGCGCGCCGCATCAGCGCGTACATGGGCAGCGTCAAGAGGAGGTTGAGCAGCACGGTCGCCACGAGGCCCGCGAAGATGTGTCGCGCGGGCGCGTTCTGACCGAGCAGGTACCGCAAGACGACCGCGGCGACCTGGTAGAGGATCGTGATCACCGCGATGGACAAGAGCGGCGCGTGCGCGCGGTCGCGTCCCGTCGTCTCGCCGTAGCGTCCCGTCCAGTAGCCCGCGAGCGTGAGCAGGAGCGCGGTGAAGCCGAGCGTCCCGAACACGCCGCTGTCCAGGAGCAGCCCGGAGCAGAAGCCGGCGACGGCACCGAAGACCGCGCCGCGCAGCAACGCGACGCACACGACCGTCACGAGCAGCAGGTTCGGGTGGCCCTCGAGGATCGTGATGTTCGCCATGATCGAGAGCTGCAGCACGACGACGAAGAAGAGGACGACGGCGGCTTTCGCGGCGTCGAGCGTCATCACGGCGCCTTGGGGATCCGCTTCTTCGCGATCAGCGCCGTGACCGCGTCGAGCGAGGGGAACTCCACGAAGGCCTGGATCTGAATCTGCTTGTACGGCGCGGTGTCGCTCTGGCCCACGCTCGTGACCACGCCGATCGGAATGCCGGGCGGGAAGAGCGACGGGTATTGCTTCGAGCGCGTGCCGGCAGTGACGATCACGTCGCCCTCCTCCACGCGCTTGTCCTTCGTGACCCGGTCGACGATCAGGGAGCCCTCACCCTGGCCGTGTCGCACGAGACCGAAGGCGTTCGTGTCCTGGTCGCGCGCCTGCACCGCGCTGCTCTCGTCGGTGAGAAGCGTCACGAGCGCGGCGTTGCCGCTGACCTGCGTGACGCTCCCGACGAGACCGTCGCTCGTGACGATCGGGGTCTCCTGGCGGATGCCGTCGTCACGTCCGGCCGCGATCACGACCTGGTCGTCGAACTCGCTGCGCCAGCCGATGATGCGGGTGTTGACCGCCGTGTAGTCGCTCGGGAACTGCGGGCTGTCGACGAAGCGCAGCTGCTCGCGCAGCCGCGCGTTCTGTGCGCGCGCGGCTTCGCCGAGCAGGGCGTTCTGGCGCAGCTCGTTGACCTCCGCCTTGAGACGCTCGTTCTCGCTCTTGACGTGCACGAGCCCGGCGAAATAGCCGTAGACGTCGCGGAAGGGACGCGCCACGCGCTCGGCCGCGACCTCGAACGGGCGCAGGACGGTCGCGCCGACGGCCTGGGTCGGCTCGCGGAACGAGACCGTGATCAGGACCAGGGACAGCACGACGAGCACCACCACCACGGCCCGGCGCCGAAGAGCGGAGCGGCTGCGGGAGGGGAAGGGCTGGGGTCTCGGTCTCGGTACAGTCGAGCCCAGGACCGCGCTGACACTGCGGTTGCGAGCCACGAGAGACGCCTAGGTTAGCGCGGGAATCCGACGAGTAGGTTTGCCAGCGCCGAACCGACCTGATCCGAGGCGCCTAACGGCGGTGGTTGTTCCGCCGAGCCTTGGAGCTACGGTGGATCGCCTCGAACTCCTCGAGGCTGCGCCCGGAGCCGACGGCCACGCAGGTGAGCGGGCTCTCGGCCAGGTGGACCGGCATCTGGGTCTCGTGCCGGAGTCGCTCGTCGAAGTTGCTCAGCAGCGCGCCGCCGCCGGCGAGGACGATGCCGCGATCCATGATGTCAGCGGCGAGCTCGGGCGGCGTCTTGTCCAGCGTGGACTTGATCGCCTCGATGATCTGCTGCACGGGCTCGTCGAGCGCGCGGCGAACTTCCTCGGAGCTCAGCACGACCGTCTTCGGCAGGCCGGTCAGCATGTCGCGTCCGCGCACCTCCGCCTGCAGCTCTTCGCGCATGTCCCACGCCGAGCCGATCTCGAGCTTGATCTCCTCGGCGGTCTGCTGCCCGATCAACAATTTGTACTCACGCTTGATGTGATTGATGATCGCCTCGTCCATCTCGTCGCCGCCGACGCGCAGCGACTGCGAGACGACGATGCCTCCGAGCGAGATGACCGCGACCTCCGTCGTCCCGCCGCCGACGTCGACGATCATGTTGCCGGTCGGTTCGGCAACCGGAAGACCCGCGCCGATCGCGGCGGCCATCGGCTCCTCGATCAGGTACGCCTGGCCCGCGCCCGCGCTCAGGGTCGCTTCCTCCACTGCGCGCTTCTCGACACCGGTGACGCCGGACGGAACGCACACGACGACGCGCGGATGCGCAAAGCGGTTCTGATGCACCTTCTGGATGAAGTGACGCAGCATCTGCTCCGTCACGTCAAAGTCGGCGATGACGCCGTCCTTGAGCGGGCGGATCGCGGAGATCGTCCCGGGCGTGCGTCCGAGCATGCGCTTCGCCTCGACGCCGACGGCATGCACCTCGCCGGTGCGCTGGTCGATCGCGACGACCGACGGCTCGGAGAGCACGATGCCGCGGCCGCGGACGTACACGAGCGTGTTCGCCGTCCCCAGGTCCACGGCCATGTCGCGGCCGCCGAAACCGCCCAGATTGTCGAAGAGACCCATGAGGAGCTTTCGAGTCTAGCGGCGTGCTGGCGCAATGACGATCAAGGGCCGGCGTCAGCCGGCCCTTCGCGCGTCAGTGACGTGCTCTGTTCCGGTGACGAGGACTGCCTCCAGCGTCGGCAGACACGTATTCATCACTGCCGTCGCGAACGGGCTGCTAGCCGAAGCCGTACACGCCGGCAAAGCGCTCGGCCAGGATGCGGACGAGGCAGGCGGCGGGCAGTCCGACGACGTTGAGGTAGTCGCCCTCGACCGAGCGGACGAGCGCAGCGCCGCGCCCCTGGATCGCATACGCGCCGGCGCGCCCCTCCCATTCGCCGGTGGAGACGTACATCGCCAGGTCGCGCGGTGTCAGCTCGCGAAACGTGACACGCGTGCCCACGTGCTCGACGATTTCCCACGCGCGTGTCAACACACAGAGGCCGGACATGACGACGTGCGTCTTGCCGGAAAGCTCCTCGAGCATCTGCTCCGCCTCGGTCGCGTCGGCCGGCTTGCCGAAGATCAGCCCTTGCAGCACGACCTCTGTGTCGACGCCGAGCACCGGACGGTCGCCCGCTTCGTCGGCGACGCTGCGCGCCTTGCCCTGGGCGTGCTCGCGCACGACTTCAGCCGCGTCGGCGACGTCGGGAGCCTGCTCGTCGTAGCGCGGCTCGACCACGTCGAACGGGACGCCGAGCTGTTCCAGGATGGCGCGGCGTTGCGGCGACCGAGAAGCGAGCAGCAGCGGCGGCGCGGGCGGCGCGTCAGCCATCGCGTTTGCGCGCGACCCAGAGCTCCTCCGCCGGCCACTGCTGCGCCCACTCAGGTGTGACGTAGTCGTAGTACGCGTGGGTCTCCGCGCCGTCCGGCGCGAAGAGCTCGACGAGGCGTTCCACCTCGAGTTGGTTTGCGCGGAGCAGATCGATCCAGTCGCCATGGCCCATGTGGAACTCGACCTCGTGCGTGTCGGGCCAGTCGATGCGGTGCATTCCTTTTTGGGGGCGCTGCAGCTCCTTGGTCTCTCCCTCGAGCGACTGGCAGAGCATCGCGATCGTCGAATTGCAGAGGAAGACGAGTCGACCGCCGGGGCGCAACAGCCGCGCCGCTTCGGGGATCCAGAGATAGGGGTCCGCCCAGATCGCAGCCCCGTATTCGGAAAGGGCGAGGTCGAACGAGGCGTCCGGGAGCGGCACATTCTCGCCGACCGCTTCGATCAGCGGAAACTCGAGGTCGAATTCCGCCTGCATCTCGCGCGCGGTGGCGAGTTGCGCCGGCGTCGGATCGACGCCGACCGGCCGCGCGCCGCGCTTCGCGAGCCACGCGGAGAAGTACGCCGTCCCGCACCCGAGCTCGACGACGTCGAGCCCGGTGACGTCGCCGATCACGTTCACTTCGGATTCGGGGATTCGGAAGACACCCCACGTGATCTCGTCCTGTGCCCACGCCTCGTGCGCGCGCGGACCGGTGTGCTCCGTGTTCGCCTTGGTCCAGACCTCGACGTTCTGGGCGACATAGTCGGGATAGTCAGACGAGCTCATCGTCCGTGAACCAAAGCGCGATCTCACGCTCCGCCGACTGGGGCGAGTCAGAACCGTGGACGAGGTTGTTCGGCATCGCGACCGCGAGGTCACCGCGGATCGAGCCCGGCGTCGCGTCCGCCGGGTTCGTGGCGCCGATCGTGGTGCGCAGCGTCGCGATGGCACCCTCTCCCTCGACGACGAGCGCAAGCGTCGGGCCGGACGTGATGAAGTCGACGAGCTCGCCGAAGAACGGCTTCTCGCGGTGCTCGGCGTAATGCGTCTCACCCAGCTGCCGGTCGACGTGGATCAGCTTGCCGGCGCGGAGCGTCAGGCCGCGGCGTTCGATGCGCGAGAGGATCTCGCCCGCGAGTCGCCGCTCGATCGCGTCGGGCTTGATCAGGATGAGTGATCGCTCGACGGCCATCGAGCGGCGAGTCTAGGTCTTCTCGCCCGTCCGTCGCCGCCGTCGCGGCGGCCGTACCTCGAACGTCGGGAAGTCGACAGCCGCCGACTCGACCGGCGTCTCGCAGTACGGGCACACCTGCCACAGCGCCTCGAGCGGCGCCTTGCAGTTGACGCAGGCCTGCTTCAGCTTCGTCGTGCAGACGGGACAGACGAGAAACTCGGCGCCGACCTCCGCGCGGCAGACAGGGCAATAGAGATCGCGCCGCGAAAGCCGCTCCTCCATCGCCTTGATCTCGAGCTCGCGCTCCCGCACGTCCTCCAGGTACTCCGGCGGCCGGAAGAGCATGTACACGAGCGCGCCCACGTACGGCGGGATCAGGCCGAGCACGACGGCCACCGCGATCAGCACCGGGTCTTCGACGCGGCGCTTCGCGTCCTTGTACACCCAGTAGCCGACCGCGAGCCAGAAGACGACGAGGAAGAACAGCAGCAGGTTCCGGATGACCTGCCAGGTCCCGGAGGAGAAGAAGTCGTGGACCCCGCCGAACGTGCTTGCGATCACAGGAGGATTCTTCCGATCAGATACCCAGCGAGAAACGCGAGCCCGACGATCGCTGCCAGCACGAACGCCGCGAACGCGAGAACGGTCAGCCTGTCGCCAACGTTCGCCATCGTACGCTCTCATCCTTGGCCAGATCCGCCAGGAGGTAAAGGGACCCCGTGACGAGGACCGGCTCGCCCAGCCCGCGCGCATGCCTGAGGGCGGCAGCCGGATCGTCGATCGCCTCGACGTCCGCGAAGTAGCGCTCGGCCCGTTCGGCGAGATCCTGCGCCGAGAGCGCCCGGTCGCTGCTCGAGGTCGTCGCGACGAAGCGCCTGCCGAGAGCGGACAGCGCGGCGAGCATCCCCTCCACGTCCTTGTCCGCGAGGATCGAGGCGACCACGACGTAACGCGCGCTCGGCAGCCGCGCCAGGACGTACCCGACTCCGGCCAGGTTGTGTGCGCCGTCCCAGATCTCGAGCGGATCGTCGCTGACGCGCTCGAGGCGCCCCGGCAGCCGGACGTCCACGTGACCGTCGGCCTCGCGCCCGAGGAACGCCTCGGCGGCTGCGAGCGCGACGGCGAGGTTGCTGCGGCCCGCGACGACGACCTCGGCGGCGCCGTTGTCGCGCGCGAGCGCCTCCCACTCGGGCTCGGTCAAAACGACGGTCGCGCCGGGCTGCACGACGGCGAGCTTCTCCGCTGCGATCGCTTCGCGCGTCGAGCCGAGGACGTCGGTGTGCTCGAGCGAGACGTTGGTGAGCACCTGGACGGGCGAGCGCAGGACGTTGGTGGCGTCGTGGCGCCCGCCGAGGCCGGCCTCGACGACGGCGACGTCGACGTCCGCCGCGGCGAACTCGGCGAGCGCCGCGGCGGTCAGCAGCTCGAACTGCGTTGCGTCGCGTCGCTCTGCTGCTGCGCGCACGCGCGCGATCGCGGCATCGAAGTCGGCGTCGGCGGCGCGGACGCGGATGCGCTCGCTCCAGCTGCGGACGTGCGGCGAAAGGTACGCCCCGACGACGAGCCCTTCGCGTGCGAGCAGCTCCTCGAGCGTACGCGTGACCGTCGACTTGCCGTTCGTGCCGACGACGTGGATCGACGGGTAGCGGAGCTGCGGGTCGCCGAGATCGGCGAGCAGCGCCTTGATGCGGTCGAGGCCGAAACCGTCCCGCGGCCACGGGCTCAGGCTCTCTACGTACGCTTCAGCTGCTGAGGGCATCGAGCTCCCGCTGGTAACGCGCGAGCTTCTCACGCTCCGCCTCGACGACGCTCGCGGGCGCGTTCTGCACGAAGCGCTCGTTCGCGAGCATGCCTTCGGCGCGAGCGATCTCCTTCTTCAGGCGTTCGATCTCGGCGGGCGCATTGCCGTCGCCGTCCGTCTTGCCCGGGCGGACGACGGCCTCGAAGATGCGCAGCTCCTCGCCCTCGAGCGGAACTCGTACGCCGCTGCGCCGGTACATCTCCGCAGCCTCCTGCACGCGTATCAACGCGCCGGCGGCGGCCGCGTAGCTCCCGTCGGCCTCGGGCCAGCCCGCGACGATCAGGCGACTCTCGCGCTCCGGAAGGTGCGACCAGATCTCCTCGGTCACGTGCGGCATGACCGGGTGCAACAGCTTCAGCAGCCGCTCGAGCGCCGCCAGCGCCGTCGCGCGCGCGTCGTCGTCGCCGTCATAGAGGCGCGGCTTGATCGCCTCCGCGTACCAGTCGCAGAAGTCGTCGAAGGTGAGGCGGTACAGCCGCGCGACCACGTGCGCGAAGTTGTATTCCGCGAGATGTTCCTCCAGCTCGGCGCGCGTTGCATCCAGCCGCGCGAGGATCCAGCGCTCCACTGTCTCCTTCGGCCTCGGCTCCGGACTGTTCCCGGACGTGTTCGCAAGGATCAGGCGAGAGACGTTCCAGAGCTTGTTCGCGAGCTTGCGGCCCTCCTCGATCTGCCCGACGGAGAAGCGGACGTCCTGCGTCGACGACATCTTCAGCAGCCCGTAGCGCGTCGCGTCCGCGCCGAACTCGTTGATCGTGTCGAGCGGGTCGATGCCGGTTCCGAGGCTCTTCGACATACGCCGGCCGTCGGGCGCATTGAGCGTCGAGTGAATGTTGACCGTGTGAAACGGGACCGCGCCCATCAACTCGAGGCCGCTCATAATCATCCGCGCCTCCCAGAGGAAGATGATGCCGCGGTCCGTCGAGCTGACGTCACTCGGATAGAAGGTTTCGAGGTCGCGCGTGTGCTCCGGCCACCCGAGCGTCGCGAACGGCCACAGCGCCGACGAGAACCAGGTGTCGAGCACGTCCTCGTCGCGCTTCAGCTCGCGGGACCCACACTCGGCGCATGCGTCCGGCTCGCTCTCGGCGACGGTCGTGTGACCGTCCGCGCAGTACCAGGCGGGAATCTGGTGCCCCCACCACAGCTGCCGGGAGATGCACCAGGGCCGGATGTTCTCCATCCAGTCGAGGTACACCTTCGTGTAGCGGTCCGGGCGGAAGCACACACGTCCGTCGCGCACGGCCTCGATCGCCGGCTTGGCGAGCTCGGCCATGTCGCACCACCACTGCAGCGAGACCAGCGGCTCGATCCGGTCGTGGCTGCGGTCGCAGAAACCCACCGCGTGCCGGTACGACTCCTTTGACTCGAGCAGCCCGTCCTGCTCGAGCCGCGCGACGATGCGCCTGTTCGCCTCCTCCTGTGTCAGCCCGGCGAACTCGCCGGCCTCCTCGCTCATCAAACCGTCGAGGCCGATGACCGTCGGCTCCGGCAGGCGGTGGTCGCGGCCGATCTCCCAGTCCATCGGGTCGTGCCCGGGGGTGATCTTCACGGCACCGGTCCCGAACTCCGACTCCACGCGCTCGTCCTCGATGACCGGCAGCCGCCGCCCGACGATCGGCAGGATCACCTCTCTTCCGACGACGCCGCGGTAGCGCTCGTCGCCGGGGTGCACAGCTACGGCGACGTCCGCCAGCATCGTCGGCGGGCGCACCGTCGCAATCGAGATGTGGCCGGAGCCGTCGGCCAGCGGGTAGCGGATCGTGTAGAGCGTGTCGTCCGTGTCCTCGTGGTTCACCTCGAGGTCCGAGATCGCGCTGCGGCAGCCCGGGCACCAGTTGACGATGCGGTTGCCGCGATACAGGAGCCCGCGCTCGTGCAGGTGCGCAAACCAGTGCATGACCGCGCGCACGTAGCGGTCGTCCATGGTCATCCGCTCGCGCCGGTAGTCGAGCGACGCCCCGAGTCGTCGCAGCTGGCCCATGATCACGCCGCCGTACTTCTCCAGCCACGCCCACGTGCGCTCGAGGAACTTCTCGCGGCCCAGGTCATGGCGTGTGAGCCCTTCCTTCGCCAGCTCCTTCTCGATCACGTTCTGCGTCGCGATCCCCGCGTGGTCGTAGCCCGGCTGCCAGAGCGTGTTGAAGCCGCGCATGCGGTGCCAGCGAATGAGCAGGTCCTGGATGGACGCGTTCAACGCGTGTCCCATGTGCAGGTCGCCGGTGACGTTCGGCGGCGGCAGCGCCATCACGAACGTCTCGCCGGGCGCGTCCGCCTCGGCCTGGTAGTCGCCTTCCTCTTCCCAGGTGCGCTGCCAGCGCTCTTCGACGCCCGCCGGCTTGTACAGAGATTCCATCTCGCGCGCGATCGTAGCCTCGCCTCGGAGGCGCCTCAGGGGACCAGTGAGATCACGCAGCGACTATGAAGCAATCTTAGCGCCCGACGGCGTATCCCTGCATGCCGCGTGGGTTCGCCCCAGCCTTGAGCAGCCCGCCCTCGCGGGCGACCGCACTGACGCGACCGAGCGCCCAGTCGGCGACGACCTCGACGTCGTGCCCGCGCTCGCGCAGGTCGCGCACGACGTCGTCGCCGAATCTCGCCTCCACCTCGATCTGCCGCGGCTTGCTGTGGCGCGGATAGAACGAGCTCGGGAAGTGGTTCGTGTGGAAGTTCGGCGCGTCGATCGCCGCCTGCAGGTTCAGTCCGCGGTCGACGTGCTGCAGGAAGACGTTGAGCGACCACTGGTCCTGCTGGTCGCCGCCGGGCGTGCCGAAGGCGAGATACGGATCGCCGTTCCGGAACGCGAGCGACGGCGAGAGCGTCGTGCGCGGCCGCTTGCCCGGCTCGAGCGAGTTCGGCAGTCCCTCGTCGAGCCAGAACATCTGGGCGCGCGTGCCGAGCGGGAAGCCGAGCGCCGGCACGACGGGCGAGCTCCAGAGCCAGCCGCCCGACGGCGTCGCGGACACGAGGTTGCCCCAGCGATCGGCGACGTCGACATGGCAGGTGTCGCCTGCGCGGGTCGGCTCGCCGGCGCCTGCGGCGACCGCGCCGGCCAGGGGCGCCGGCAGGCGCGGGTCGTCCCCGCCGGGTCGTAGCTCGGCCGAAGCGGTTTCGCCGACGAGCGCGCGGCGCTCGTTCGCGTAGCCCTTGCTCAGCAGCCGCTCGAGCGGGACGTCGACGAAGTCGGGATCGCCGTACCACGCCTCGCGGTCGGCGAACGCGAGCTTCGCGCACTCGACCACGGTGTGCACGAGCTCGCTCGGCGCCGCGGCGGCGAGGTCGAACCCGGCGAGGAGCGCGAGCTGTTGCAGGAACACCGGGCCCTGCCCCCACGGGCCGGTCTTGAACACGGTGTGCCCGCGGTAGTCGAGCGACAGCGGCTCCTCGAGCGTCGCCTCCCACGTCGACATGTCGTCGGCGGTCAGGAAGCCGTCGGCGCCGCGCACGAACTCGTCGATCGCCTCGGCGACGAAGCCGCGGTACCACGCATCGCGCGCGCGCCCGATCTCCTGCTCGCGCGAGCCGCCGCGCGACTCCGCGACGATCCGCTCGTACGTCGCTGCGACACCCGGGCTGCGGAAGAGCGTTCCCGGCTCCGGCGCCGGCAGGAAGACCTCGGCGGAGCTCGGCCACTCGGTGCGGAAGACCTCCTCGACCTGCCGGATGATCCGCGTGATCGAAGGAATGACGGGAAAGCCGTTCGCCGCGAATCCGACCGCGAACTCGAGCACGTCCTCGAGGCGCCACGTCCCGTAGCGCTCGAGCAGGAGGAGCCAGCCGCCGAAGGCCCCCGGCACGACGGCCGGCAGCAAACCGGTCCCGGGGATCAGGTCGACGCCGCGCTCGCGGAACGCGTCGATCGTCGCCGCCCGCGGCGCCGTGCCCTGCCCGCACAGCACGATGACCTCATCTGCCGTGGCGTCGTAAAGGATCGCCGGCAGGTCACCGCCCGGACCGTTCAGGTGCGGCTCGACGACCTGCAATGCGAAACCGGCTGCGACAGCGGCATCGAAGGCGTTGCCGCCGCGCTCGAGCACGGCCATTCCGGCGGACGACGCGAGCCAGTGCGTCGACGCGACCATCCCGAACGTTCCGCGCAGCTCCGGACGCGTCGTGAACTCGACCACGCGGCTATTAGAACCGAAAAGGCCGGGGTCTGACCCGAGGGGTCAGACCCTTGGCTCGAGGGGTCAGACCCCGAGGGGTGGTCAGACGCCAGGCTTGATGTTCTGGTTAAGAGG